>NZ_JBFRCU010000007.1:0-141394 GCF_052113205.1 Inquilinus sp. YAF38
GCGCCGCCCTGGCTGAGGCCATGATCGGCCGCGCCATCCCGGAGACGCGCAAGAGCCCGGCCGCGCCCGGCGCGCCGGTGCTGGCGCTGGACGGTGTCACCTTGCGCGGCGCCGCGGGGCGGCCGCTGCTCGACGGCGTCTCGTTCGAGCTCCGTGCCGGCGAGGTGCTCGGCATCGCCGGCGTCTCCGGCAACGGCCAGGCGGCGCTGGCCGGGCTGGTCTCCGGCCTGGCCCGGCCCGCTGCCGGACGGATGATCTTGTTCGACCGTCCGGCGCCGGTCGGCTCTCCCGCCGCGATGGTCGCGACCGGGGTCGGCCGGATCCCGGAGGACCGCCATCGCGACGGCGTCGTCGGCGACATGGCGGTGTGGGAGAACACGGCGCTGGAGGATTACCGTCGGCCGGAAGCACAGCGCTGGGGGCTGATGCGCCGCGGCGCCCTGCGCGACCGCGCGCGCCAGCTGGTCGCCGCCTATGACGTGCGCTGCCCCGGGCCGGAGGCGCGCACCCGGCTGCTGTCCGGCGGCAACATCCAGAAGCTGATCCTCGGCCGGGTGCTGGAGCGGTCGCCCGGCCTGGTCCTGGCCTGCCAGCCCACGCGGGGCCTCGATGTCGGCGCGGTGGCGGAGATCCACGGCAGGCTGCTGGCCGCGCGCGACCGTGGCGCCGGGGTGCTGCTGATCACGGAGGATCTCGACGAGCTGTTCGCCCTGTCCGACCGCATCGCCGTGATCCACAACGGCCGCCTCACCCAACCCTGGCCCGCGGAACAGCTGACCATCCGCGCCCTCGGCCTGATGATGGCGGGGCAGGAGCCGGCGCATGCGGCATAACCCGCATTTCCCACCCTCCGTGTGGCCTGCGCCGGTTCAAGACGCCGGCAGGGCAGGAGCCGTGCGCAGCCCGATGCGGCGCATCGGGCAAGCGCGGCGACGCCCCCTGCCGGCGTCTTCAACCGGCCCGAAGGGTTGCCTTGCGGCGGGCGCCTGCGGCCCCGGGCGGCTCGACCGTATATCCCGATACGCTCTTCGCCGCCCGGAGCCGCATTCACCTCGCCGCAAGGCAACGCAGGCCGCATGGAGGGTGGGAAATGCGGGTTGATCCGCGCGAGCGTGCCTCGCCGCTGCTGATGCTCGGCGCCTCGGCCGGCGCCGCCGTGCTGGCGCTGCTGCTCTGCGCCATCCCGCTGCTCTGGGCCGGCGCGCCCGTGCTCGAAGCCTATGGCGTGATGGCCCAGGGCGCCTTCGGCTCGCGCTTTGCCGTCGCCGAGACCCTGTCCCGGGCCACACCGCTGGTGCTGACCGGCCTCGCCGCCACCGTCGCCTTCCGGGCGAAGCTGTGGAACATCGGGGCGGAGGGGCAGCTCTATCTCGGCGCCCTGGCGGCGGCGGCTCTCGGCTCCGGCGCGCTCGACCTGCCCGGCTGGGCGCTGCTGCCGCTGATCCTCGCCGCCGGTGCGCTGGCCGGCGGCCTGTGGATGCTGGGCCCGACCCTGCTCAAGACCCGGTTCGGCGTCGACGAAGTGGTGACGACGCTGCTGCTCAACTTCGTCGTGCTGCTGTTCGTGTCGATGATGCTGGAAGGGCCGATGAAGGACCCGCTGGGCATGGGCTGGCCGCAATCGGCGCCGATCCTCGATGCCGCCGCCCTGCCGAAGCTGATCCCACGCACCCGCATCCATGCCGGGCTGGTGATCGCCGTCGCCGCCGCCATCCTGGTCTGGCTGATGACCACCCGCACCACCTGGGGCTTCGAGATGCGGGCCACCGGCGCCAACCCGTTCGCCGCCCGCTTCGCCGGCATGCCGGTCGGCCGGGTGATGCTGCGCGTCGGCCTGATCTCCGGCGCCCTGGCCGGCCTGGCCGGGGTGGGGGAGGTGGCGGGGCTGAAGGGCTACCTGACCCAGGACCTGTCGCCCGGCTACGGCTATGCCGGCATCGTCGTCGCCATGCTGGCGCAACTGCATGCGCTCGGCGTGCTGCTGGCGGCGCTGTTCGTGGCCGCGGTCTTCGTCGGCGCCGACAGCATGAGCCGGGCGATCGGCGTCTCCAGCTACATCGCCAACCTGGTGGTCGCCACCTCGCTGCTGACGGTGCTGCTCTCCGGCATCGTCCTGCGCTACCGGGTGCGGTGGCGATGAGCGAGGTCTTCGACATCCTCCTCGCCGCCAGCTTCTGGGCCGCGGCGCTGCGCATCGCCACTCCGCTGGTCTTCGGCACGCTGGGCGAGCTGATCTGCGAGCGCGCCGGGGTGCTGAACCTCGGCATCGAGGGCATCTTCACCGCCGGCGCCATGGCCGGCTGGATGTGGGTCTACCAGGGCGGCGACCTCTGGACCGGCGTGGTCTTCGCCGCCGGGGTCGGGGCCGCCTTCGGCCTGCTGCATGCGGTCCTGACCGTGCCGCTCGGCCTGTCGCAGCACGTCACCGGCATCGGCGTCACGCTGCTGGCCACCAGCCTGTCCTACTTCACCTACCGCATGGTGCTTCCGAACGCCTCGACCCCGCCGCGGATCGAGCCGTTCCAGCCGCTGGCGCTGCCGGGCCTATCGGACCTGCCCTGGATCGGCCCGGTGCTGTTCCAGCAGTCGCCGCTGACCTATCTGGCGCTGGCCGCCGTGGCGATCACTGCCTGGGTGCTGCATCGCACTCCGCTCGGCCTGGCCCTGCGCGCGGTCGGCGAGAACCCGGCGGCGGCGGAGGCGCAGGGCATCAACGTCGTGGCCGTGCGCCTCGGCGCGGTGATGGCCGGGTCGGCCCTGATGGCGGTCGGCGGCGCCTTCCTGACCATGTCGGCCTTCAACGCCTTCTTCTTCGAGATGGTGGCCGGCCGCGGCTGGGTCTGCATCGCGCTGGTGGTCTTCGCCTCCTGGCGGCCGGGCAAGGCGCTGCTCGGCGCCCTGCTGTTCGGCGCCTTCGACGCCTTCCAGGTCCGGCTGCAGCAGCTCGCCGGCGGCGTGGTGCCTTATCAGATCTTCCTGATGCTGCCCTATCTGCTCAGCATCCTGGCCCTGATCGCCATGTCGCGCCGCGCCACGGTGCCGAAGGCGCTGATGGTGCCGTATCGCAAGGGCGAACGGTAGGCCCCTGTCTCCCGGCCCCGCGCCAGGATAGAATGGTCTCCTAGCGCGGGGCGATCTGGGGGGCGGCATGAGCATCGTCGTGCACAAGAATCCCGACGGTACCTTCACCGTGACCTGCGGCGACACCGCGGTCACGGTCGGCACGCCGACCGCGGGCACGGCCCCTGCCGCTCCATCCACGGGCGGCGGCGCCGGCACCATCCCGGTCGGCGGCCCGGCGACCTATCCGGGCGTGACCCCGGTGGGCGGCGGCGTCTCGATCAGCATCGTCGGCAAGGACCCGGACGGCAGCGAGCCGGCGGATGGCGATGTGGTCGACATCGACGCCATCCTGAAGGCGCTCCAGGCCTCGCGGGCCGAGAGCACGCGAGCCGGGCTGAAGCTGCGCTGGGCCGGGCGCCAGCCGATCGACATCGACGATGTGCTGCGGAAGGCGCGCGGCACGGCCGGGCCGGGGCCGCTCGACATCTCGATCGCCATCGATGACGACCCGTTCTGAGGGGCGGCCGGGATGAGCGGCGAGAGCTCCGACCCCTTCGGTCCGGCCAAGGACAATCTGCGCGACACGATCAAATGGCTCGCCACGACCATGGGGGCGCTGGCGGCCGCCGTGGTGGCCGGTGTCTCGCTCAGCGGCCTGCTGGAGGTCGAGGGGTGGCAGCGCCTCGTCGCCCTCGGGGGCGCGGCCGCCGGCGTGCTCGGCATCTCGGCGATCGTAGTCATCTTCCTCGGGCTGCTGATGTCCCGGGCGTTCTCGCTGTCGCTGCTGGAGAGCAGCCCGGCGCTGCAGCGGCTGGTAGAGCCGGTGGCAGTGGACATCCTACCGGCGGAATATTCGACCCTGAAGGACTTCCTGGACTTCCGGGGAAAGGCGCTGAAAGCCGCGCGGACCCATCGGTTCGACACCGCAAACCCGGACTATGTCGCTGCGACCGACTTTCTGACGAAAACCGACGCGTCGCTCGGCCGGATCGTCAGCTTCGGCCATTTCGAGATGATGTCGCAGCGCCTGCGGGGCGGCGCGCCGTATCTGATCGGCTGGGGGCTGTTCGCCCTGGCCGGGCTGGTGGTCTTCGCCCTCTTCGCCGGCGGCAAGCCTGTGCCGTCCGGCCCCTCGGCAGTGCTGCCGGTGGAGCTTGCGCCCGGCAAGGCCTGGGCGGATCTGGGCCAGGCCTTCACCGGCGCCTGCGGGGACGTCGCGGCGTTGAAGGCCGAGATCGTCGGCGTGCCGCAGCCGGGTTGGCTGACGCTGAAGCTGCTGGCGCCGGAAGGCTGCGCCGGGCTCTCGCTCGACGTGCCGGCGCGGGTCACCGCGTCTCCCGCCGCCGCGATCGGCGTGCCGGCGCCGGCGGGGCGTTGAGGCCGGCGCGTGCCACGGGCAACGCGGCCTTGTCCCAGGGGGCGGTTTTCGTGCTAGGGATGGCGGATTGCGAGCCGGTCGCAAGGCGGGAGTATGGGAATGAGCGAAAAGCTGCGCCTCTATGTCGGTTACGATTCGCGCGAGGACATCGCGTGGCAGGTCTGCCGTCATTCGGTGCTGCAGCACGCGTCGAAGCCGGTCGAGGTCACGCCGCTCAAGCTGCCGGAGCTGCGGGCGCAGGGCATCTACACCCGCCCGGTCGACACGCTGGGCTCGACCGAGTTCACCTTCAGCCGCTTCCTGGTGCCGGCGTTGGCCGGGTACCGGGGCTGGGCGGTGTTTTGCGACTGCGACTTCCTATGGTTCGGCGACATCGCCGACCTCTTCGCCCAGGCCCAGGACCGCTATGCGGTGATGGTCGTGCAGCACGACTACCAGCCGAAGGAGGCGGTGAAGATGGACGGCAAGCCGCAGGCCGCCTATCCGCGCAAGAACTGGTCCAGCCTGATGTTGTTCAACTGCGGCCACCCGGCGAATGCTGTGCTGACGCCGGAGGTGGTGAACCGCGAGACCGGCGCCTTCCTGCACCGCTTCCAGTGGCTGGCCGATGACCAGATCGGGTCGCTCGACACCGGCTGGAACTGGCTCGAGGGCTGGTACCCGAAGCCGGCCAAGGGCACGCCGCAGGCGGTGCACTACACCCGCGGCGGCCCGTGGTTCGAGAACTACCAGGACGTCGACTACGCCCAGGAATGGCGCGACGCCGCCGCCGAGGTGCAGCGGCTGGGCATCCACGCCTGAGGCCCGGTTTCGCCGGCTCTCTCACCCGTCATTGCGAGCCGAAGGCGAAGCAATCCAGGGCCGCTCGCATCGGCCCCTGGATCGCCGCGTCGCTGCGCTCCTCGCGATGACGACATTGGGGGTTAGGCCGCCCCGTCCACCACGCTTCTCCACCCCTCGGTGATCGGCAGCAGCAGGGCGGCGGCCTGGGGCAGGAACTGCTCGGCGAAGAAGCGGGCATGGGCCAGCTTGGCGGCGCGGAGCACGGGATCACTCTCATCGGCCAGCGCCGCCCGGGCCATCAGCCAGCCGCCGGCCACCAGGCCGAACATCCGCAGATAGTGCACCGCGCTGGCGGCGACGGCGGCGGGGTTCTCGGGGGCGGTCTCGACCACCCAGTCGGTCGCCGCCATCAGCGCCGCCAGGCTCTCCACCAGCCGGTCGCGGATCGGCGCCATCGCCGGATGGGCCGCCAGCTCCGCCTGGGTCCGGGCCATCTCCTCGAACAGCGCCAGCGCCGCCGCGCCGCCATCGCGCGCGACCTTGCGGAAGGCCAGGTCGTTGGCCTGGATGCCGTTGGTGCCCTCGTAGATCGGCGTGATCCGGGCGTCGCGCAGGAACTGGGCGGCGCCGGTCTCCTCGATATAGCCCATGCCGCCATGCACCTGGATGCCGGTCGAGGCCACCTCGCAGCCAACATCCGTGCTCCAGCCCTTCACCACCGGAGTCAGCAGGTCGACCCGGGCCTGCGCCTTCGCCCGCTCGGCCGGGTCGGGATGGCCTCGGGCCAAGTCCAGCGCCGCGCCGGCGCTGTAGGTCAGGGCCCGCGCCGCGTCGGTCAGGCAGCGCATCGACAGCAGCATCCGGCGGACATCGGGATGGGCCGCGATCGGCGTGCCGTTCTCCGCCCCGATCGGCTTGCCCTGGACCCGGGTGGCGGCATAGGCCTCGGCCGCCTGGGTGGCGCGCTCGGCGATCGCCACCCCCTGCAGCCCCACGGTCAGCCGGGCGTTGTTCATCATCGTGAACATGTACTCGATGCCGCGGTTCTCCTGGCCGATCAGGAAGCCGGTGGCGCCGCCGGCGTCGCCATAGGCCATGACGCAGGTCGGGCTGGCATGGATGCCCAGCTTGTGCTCCAGGCTGACGCAGCGCAGGTCGTTGCGCTCGCCCGGGTTGCCATTGGCGTCGGGCAGCAGCTTCGGCACCAGGAACAGGCTGATGCCCTTGATCCCGGCCGGCGCGTCCGGCGTGCGGGCCAGCACGAGATGGACGATGTTCTCGGCCATGTCGTGGTCGCCATAGGTGATGAAGATCTTTTGGCCGGTGATCCGGTAGCTGCCGTCGCCCTGCCGCTCGGCCCTGGTCCGCACCGCGCCGACATCGGATCCGGCCTGCGGCTCGGTCAGGTTCATGGTGCCGGTCCAGACGCCGGAGACCAGCTTCGGCAGATAGGTCCGCTTCTGCTCGTCCGAGCCATGCGCCTGCAGCGCCTCGACCGCGCCCTGGTTCAGCACCGGGCACAGGCCGAAGGCCAAGCTGGCCGATTGCCACATCTCCGACACCGCCATCGCCACCGCCCAGGGCAGGTCCTGGCCGCCCCATTCCGCCTCGAAGGGCAGGGCGTTCCAGCCGCCGTCGCGATACTGCGCATAGGCCTCGCGGAAGCCGGGGGCGGTGCGGACCACGCCGTTCTCCAGCCGGGCGCCCTCGCGGTCGCCGATGGCATTCAGCGGCGCGATCACCTCGGCCGCCAGCCTGCCGGCCTCCTCCAGCACCGCCTCGACCAGCTCCGGCGTCGTCTCGCTCTTGCCGGGCAGGGCGGCGATGCGGTCGAGCCCGACCAGATGCCGCAGCACGAAGCGCATGTCGGCGAGTGGCGCAGCATAGGCGGTCATCGGACGACTCCCAGGTTCCCCGACGACGGCGCGGGGTTTCCCTTTACGTAAAGGGGAGATTTCACCGAGCCGGCGCCCAGATCAAGCCCCAGCCGCTTATCGAGGAAGCTCAAGGCCCGCACCTCGGCGTCGTCGACCGGGGTCCAGCTCGGGCTCAGCGCCGGCGGGTCGGCGATCGGCTGGGCCCGGTCCAGCATCGCCGTGGTCGGGGCGGTGAAGTCGAAATTGTGCTGCATGCCGGGATAGACGATCAGGCTGACCGCGGCGCCCTTGGACAGCCAGGCGTCGAACAGCGTGTCGCAGGCCGCGGCCGGGGTCACGCTGTCGGCCGCCCCCATCAGCACCAGCAACGGCGTGTCGCCGACCGGCTGGGCGTCGGTCATGTATTGGTTGCAGCGGGGATAGAGCGCGATCGCCGCGGCGAAATGCGGCGCGGTCTTGGCGATCAGCGCCTGCCGCATCGTCGCCGTGGTGGCGACGGCGGTGGTGGCACCCTGCGACCAGCCCAGCACGGCGATCTGCTTGGGATTGATTTCCTTGCGGGTTTGCAGATACTCTAAGGCACCCACAGCATCCTTGACCCGCAGCTCGACCGGGATCGTCGACAGGCCGACCGAGACGATCTCGCGATAGCCGCGCGGGGTGTAGCTGTCGACCAGCAACATGGCATAGCCGCTGGCAGTCAGCCGGGTGGCCCAGCGGTCATGCGCCGGGGCATAGCCGCCGGACCCGTGCAGCCCGACCACGGCCGGGAAGGGGCCACCGCCCGGCGGCAGGAACAGGCGTCCGGTGATCACCTCGCCGGACAGGCTCTTGAACATGACGGTCTCGGCCGGCGCCATGCCCTGGGCCCGGGCAGGCCGGTCCAGCACCGGCGCGATGGCCAGCAGCAGGATCGCGATGCACAGGCGAAACATGCTCAATTCATCCCTCCGCCTGGCAGTGTTCCACGACTCGGTTTTCGATGGAACCTCGCTCGCGATGAAGCGTTCCCCAAATGCATCGCCTCGTCGGGCTGATGCGGCCGGAGAGATGAAATGACCGTACAGAAGCCGGCGCGCGACGTTCGGATCGATTTCTTCCGTGGTCTGGCGCTGATCATCATTTTCATCAACCATACGCCCGGGAACATTGCCGGAATGTTCACGCCGCGGATCTATGGGTTGAGCGACGCGGCGGAGATCTTCATCTTCCTGGCCGGGCTGTCCTCGGCAATGGCGTTCGGCCGCAGCTTTGACCGGGCCGGATTTCTCGCAGGTTTCGGCCGGGTGGTCCAGCGCGTCTGGCAGCTCTACCGTGCCCATATCGGCCTGTTCATCGTCATCTGCGGCATCATCATCGCAGCGAACCGGGTCTTCGCCGAGCCGAACTACATCTCACGGCTGGGCATCGATCGTTTCTTCCAGGATCCTGGCGGATCGCTGTTCGAGCTGCTGTCGCTGCACTATGTGCCGCATTATTTCGACATCCTGCCGCTCTACATGCTGCTGCTGGCGGCGATCCCGGTGATGGTGCTGCTGGCGCGGATCTCGCCGGTGCTGGTGGTGGCGGTGTCGGCCGTGCTCTACACCGGCGCGGTGGTCGAGGGGTGGAACCTGACCGCCGATATCGCCGAGGGCCGCGGCTGGTTCTTCAACCCCTTCGCCTGGCAGGTGCTGTTCGTCGCCGGCTACGGCTACGGTGCCGGCTGGTTCGAGGTGCCGCGGGCGACGCGCGGCCGCATCACCGTGGCGCTGATCTACCTCGCCTTCTGCGCCGCCCTGGCACTGTCGCTGGTCCGGCTGGACGGCGGCCTGTTCGCCGGCATGCGCGATATCCTGGAGCCGCTGGCGCGCAAGACCGACAACGGCCCGCTGCGCCTGCTGCACTTCTTCGCCCTGGCCTATGTCGTGGTGTCGCTGCTGCGCGCCGTGCCGGAGCTGATCACCCCGCGCGGGGCCGAGCCGGTGGCCGTGATGGGCCGGCACTCGCTGTCGGTGTTCCTGCTCGGCATGGCGCTGTCCTTCGTCGGTGGCATCGTCTTCGACCAGGCGGGGCAGGGGCTGCTGCCGCATCTCGCGGTCAATCTCGGCGGCATCGGGCTGCTCTGGGGTTGGGCTCGCGGCGCCGCCTGGTTCAACGGCCAGCCCTGGAAGCGCGGCCGCGACCTGCCGGCCAAGCCCGCCCCGACCTTCCGCATCCGCCCGGCCCGGACCGCGCCGATGCCCGCCCCGGCCATGGCCCGGCTGCGCCTGGCCCCGCGCCGGGCGTTGTAGCCGGATCGGCATGCCCCGTTCCGCATAATCAAACGACGGAGTGATCCGGCTCGTCCGTGTATTGGGGCGGAAGGGGCGTTGGGTCTGGAAAGTCATCCCGCCGCCCTGTGGGTAGTTCCAGGGTTCGCCGTAAAGTTGCCATGGAATTGCCTCAATTGGAAAACGGCGTGCCGACTGGCTGAGATCCGGTCGGATGGAGATGAATATGGTTGCCGGTTCGTTGGGGTCTCGACTCTCGCGGGTTGGTATCGTCGGAATCTTGGTCGCCCTGGCGGCCTGCGGGCCGACCCCGAGCGAGATGCAGTTGAACTACGCCTCGCAGCAATGCTCCTATGGCGATCCCTATGCCTGCGACTCCGTCGGTCCGCTCTCCTATCAGGCCCAGGCCGAGCGGCAGCAGCAGGACACCAACACCGCGGTGGCGGCCGGCCTGCTGGCGGTCGGCGGCATCGCCCTCGGCGCGGCTCTCGCCGATGATGGCGGCGGGCATCGGCACTACCACGGCGGCGGCTGGGGACGTCGCGGCCACTGGTGAGGCGGGCGCGGCCGGGCGACCGCGCCCGGCCGCTCCGCTCAGTCGTAGCTCAGCTTCGGATACCAGTCCGTGCCCCGGCCCTCGGGGGTGCAGTCCAGCACCATCCAGAGCGGCGACGGGTCGGGGGCGCCGCGCGGGTCCTGGCCGGGATCGGCGGTCTCGCCGGTCATCTCCTCGGCCCAGAAGTGCCGGATGGTGCCGTCGCGCCGGGTGAACACATGCAGTGCCGGAAGGTCCGATCCGTCGGGCCCGACGGCGAAATAGTCACGCGAATAGGCGCCGTCGACATCGCTGACCAGGCGCAGGTCGCGCCAGCCGCGCTCGCGCTTCCACGCGGCCAGGCGGGGGAAGGGCGAGCGGGCGACCACCGCCAGGGCGGCGCGCTGGCCAATATCGGCGGCGTTGCTGTCCCAGGCGTCGAGCAGGTTGGTGCACATCGGGCAGGGGCGCTCGCGCTGCGGCCCGAACATGTAGCTGTAGACCACCAGCGTCGGCTTGTCGCCGAACAGCCCGGCCAAGTCGATCGGGCCGTCCGCGCCCTCGAAGCGGTAGTCGCCAGTCACCGGGCCACCGGGCGGCAGCGCCCGGCGCTGGGCGGCGACGCTCTCGATCTGGCGCCGCAGCTCGATCTCCTGGGCCAGCAGGGCGGTGCGGGCGGCGCGGTACTCCGCGCTCTCATTGGGAATCCGGACAGAGTTGGCGCGCGCCAACTCAGCGGCGGGAGTCAGGGTCTTCGCGTCCATCGGGAGGTCCTCCACGGGTTGACGCATCTTGTCGTCGGCGCAGGGCAGGATTCGACAGCAAGGCGGTTCTTTGCTGCCTGGGCTCGATCTCCTTTTCTGTCATGCCGGGCTTGACCCGGGCATCCAGAGGCTGTCGACGCCCACTGGATTGCCGGGTCAAGCCCGGCAATGACAGGATAAGAAAGCTAGAGCCTGTGGCCGCTAATCCAATCTAGACCTGGATCACCTTGCCCGGATTCATGATCCCGGCCGGGTCGATCGCGCGCTTGATCCGGCGCATCAGGTCGATCTCGACCGCCGGCTTTCGCTCGGCGATCTCGTCGCGCTTCAGCAGGCCGACGCCGTGCTCGGCGCTGATCGACCCGTCCAGGGCGGCGACGATGTCGTGCACCCGGTGGCTGATCTCTTCCCAGCGCGCCATGAAGGCGGCGCGGTCGGCGCCCACCGGCTGGTTCAGGTTGAAATGGATGTTGCCGTCGCCGAGATGGCCGAAGCCCACCACCCGCACGCCCGGCACCATGGCTTCCGACAGCGCCGTCGCCCGCTCCAGGAACTCCGGCACCTTCGCCACCGGCACGGCGATGTCGTGCTTGATTGCCCCGCCCTCGAAGCGCTGGCCTTCGACGATCGCCTCGCGGATCCGCCAGAAGGCCTTGCGCTGCGCCTCGCTGGACGCGATCGCGGCGTCCGTCACCAGCCCGGCCTCCAGGCCGCCGGCCAGGACCGCCTCCAGCTGCTCGGCCAGCGGGGCGTCGGCGGCGGGGGAGGACAGCTCCAGCAGCACGTACCAGGGATGCGGCTCGGCCAGCGGGTCGACGACGCCGGCGACATGGCGCAAGGCGAAGTCGATGGCCAGGCGCGGCATCAGCTCGACCCCGGTGACCGACCCGCCGGCCTCGGCCCGGGCGCGGCCGAACAGGGCGACGGCGGCGGCCGGGTCCGGCACCGCCACCAGCGCCGCGGCGACGCTGCGCGGCCGCGGGAACAGCTTCAGCACCGCGGCGGTGATCACGCCCAGCGTGCCCTCGGCGCCGATGAACAGCTGCTTCAGGTCGTAGCCGGTGTTGTCCTTGCGCAGGGCACGGAGGCCGTCCCAGACTTGGCCGTCGGGCAACACCACCTCCAGCCCCAGCACCAGGTCGCGCATGTTGCCGTAGCGCAGCACCGCGGTGCCGCCGGCATTGGTCGACAGGTTGCCGCCGATGCGGCAGCTGCCCTCGGCGCCCAGGCTCAGCGGGAACAGCCGGTCGGCCGCCTCCGCCGCCGCCTGCACCTGGGCCAGGATCACCCCGGCCTCGACCGTGATGTGGTCGCCCTCGGCATCGACCTCGCGGATCCGGGTCAGCCGGTCGGTGGCCAGCAGGATCTGCCCGGCCACGGCCACGGCGCCGCCGCACAGCCCGGTGTTGCCGCCCTGCGGTACCACGCCGATGCCGCGTTCGGCGCATAGCGTGACCACCGCCGCCACCTCGGCGGTCGATGCCGGCCGCACCACGATGCCGGCCGTGCCCTGGTACTTGCCGCGCCACTCCTTCAGATAGGGCGCCAGATCCGCCGCCTCGTGCAGCACGCCCTGCGGGCCGGTGATGGCTGTCAGGGCCTCCAGCATCGCGGCATCGGTCATGGATCTCTCCCTAGGGGCGGGGGGCCGCGGCGCGGCGCAGCCGGTCGTTGATCGCCGCGCCCAATCCGGTCTCCGGGATCGGTGCCACCGCGATGGTGCCGGCGCCGGTCTTATCCAGCGCCCGCAGCATGGCGAACAGGTTGGCGGCGGCCTCGGCCAGGTCGCCCTTGTCGCTGAGGTTCATCACCTTCGGCCCGCTGCGCAGGTCGGGGCCGAAGGTCAGCAGCACCTCGTCCGGGCCGATCGCGCCGGCGTTCAGCCGCACCTGTGCCCGCGGCGCGTAGTGGCTGGCCAGCTGGCCGGGCGAGGCCGGCCGCTCCGGGTCCTTCTCCGGCAGGGCGATGGGGCCGAGCAGGGCGGTCAGCTCCTCGATCGTCACACCGCCCGGGCGCAGCAGCACCGGCCGCTCGCCGGTCAGGTCCAGCACGGTCGATTCCAGCCCGACGGCGCAGCGCCCGCCAGCCACCACCAGCGACACCCGGCCGGACAGCCCGTCCAGCACATGTTGTGGCGTGGTCGGGCTGACCGCGCCGGAGACATTGGCGCTGGGCGCCGCCACCGGCCGGCCGACCGCGGCCAGCAGCCGTCGGGCCGCGGGATGCGCTGGCACCCGGATCGCCAGGCTGTCGAGCCCGGCCGAGGCCAGCAGCGACACGCGCGCGCCCTCACGCCGCGGCAGCACCAGGGTCAGCGGGCCTGGCCACAGCGTCTCGGCGACCCGCTGGGCACGGTCGTCGAACACCACCAGCTCCTCGGCCTGCGCGGCATCGGCCAGGTGACAGATCAGCGGGTTGAAGCTGGGGCGCCGCTTGGCCTCGAAGATCGCGGCCACAGCCCGGTCGTTGGTGGCGTCGCCGCCCAGGCCATAGACCGTCTCGGTCGGGAAGGCGACCAGATGGCCCTCGCGCAGCAGCGTCGCGGCGCGGGCGATGCCGGCGGGGCCGTCGTCGACGATCTCGGTCCGGATCGGATCATGGGTGCTCATAATCCGGTTCTATAACCCGATCCGCGGCCGGGGCGATATGCGCTGAGCGGCCATCTGCTGCCGCCACGAGGCCGTTCTCCGATGATCTTATGTTGCGCTGCAGCAGAAGTCGCGTGACAGTGCCTCTGTAACAGGAGAAGAAGAATGGCCGGTCGGACGATCACCGTGGCGCAGCAGAAGGGCGGGGCGGGCAAGACCACGCTGGTCGCGCATCTCGCCGCCGCCTTCATCCGCTCCGGCCTTACAGTCGCGACCGTGGATATCGACCCGCAGGGCAGCCTCAGCCGCTGGGTCGAGGCGCGCGGCGCCGACCCCGGCTTTACCCATCTCAGGATCACCGGCTGGCGGGTGCCGGCGGCGGTCGACCGCGCCCGGGCGACGCATGACCTGGTGCTGATCGACAGCCCGCCGCATGCCGCCTCCGACGCCCGCATCGCGGTGCGGGCGGCGCAGCTGGTGCTGGTGCCGATCCAGCCCAGCCCGATGGATCTGTGGGCGACGCAGCCGACGCTGGACCTTGCGGCGGAGGAGAAGGTGCCGGCGTGGATCGTGCTGAACCGGGTGCCGCCTCGCTCGAAGGTCGCCGACGCGCTGGAGGTCGAGATCGGCCGCCTCGGCATCCCGGTGCTGGCGGCCCGGATCGGCAACCGCACCGGCTTCGCCGCGGCGATGCTGTCCGGCCGCACCCTGGTCGAGACCGCGCCGAGCACCAAGGGGGCGGAGGAGATCCTGGCCCTGGCGGCGGCGCTGCGGGCGTAGCCCGGCCGTCTCAATGCCGCGGCAGATGAGCCTCGGCGATCTCGACGACGCGCTCGATGGTGATGCCCTGCCGCTGCTCGACGGCCAACGGATGATCGGTCGGCTCCAACTCGATGAAGGGGCGGGTCGGCGGCGTCCGCAGATGCACCATCGTCTTCAGGTTCAGGATCTCGGGATAGGTGTTCAGCGTCGCCGACAGCCAGCCGAAGCGAGGCGCGTGGCTGGCCCGGTCCGGCGCCTCCCAGGTTTCCAGGATCAGCGCCATGCTCTCACCCGACACCGACACCCAGAGGCCCCAGGAAAACGGCTCGTCATGGCCGATGATCGGGATTTCGAGACAGCCGCGGATATAGAATGCCCGGTCGTCGATCGTGCACATGTCGTCGGTCAGCAGTGTCCGCGCCTCCCGTTCCGCCTCCGGGATGCCGTAGTAGTCCAACGGCGCGGCGGTGGCGAAGGCGAGCGGCAGTTCGTCGTGCTGCCGATTGCAGCAGGAACAGGCCCAGGCGTATCGCAGCATCGGGCGATCCTTCTCGATTCAGCCGGGCCAGGGTAGCAGGCCGGGGCCCGTCCCGCCTCGCTGAACGCTTGCCCCGGCCTCGATTTCCGGCGAGGCTGCGGCCCTTCGCTCGAACGCCGAGACAGCCATGACCGCCG
Source organism: Inquilinus sp. YAF38 (assembly GCF_052113205.1). Lineage (NCBI taxonomy): Bacteria > Pseudomonadati > Pseudomonadota > Alphaproteobacteria > Rhodospirillales > Rhodospirillaceae > Inquilinus > Inquilinus sp. YAF38. The sequence continues at coordinate 14,678 of NZ_JBFRCU010000007.1, forward strand.
ATCCCTTCGTCGCCTTCGCCGAAAGCCTTGCCGATGCCGCCCGCCCGGCGGCGATGCGCTGGTTCCGCACCGGGCTCGCGGTCGAGGACAAGGCCGATGACTCGCCGGTGACCATGGCCGACCGCTCGGTCGAGCAGCTGATGCGGCAGATGATCAACGGCCGCTATCCCGACCATGGCATCCTCGGCGAGGAGCATGGCCGCGAGGGCGTCGACCGCGACCTGGTCTGGGTGCTGGATCCGATCGACGGCACCCGCGCCTTCATCGCCGGCGTGCCCCTGTTCGGCTCGCTGATCGCCCTGGTCGAGAAGGGCAAGCCACGGGTCGGGGTGATCGAGATGCCGGCGCTGGGCGAGCGCTTCGTCGGCCATATCGGCCACCCGTCGCTGGCCGACGGCAAGCCCTGCCGCACCCGCGACTGTGGCGGGCTCGGCAATGCCATCCTCACCACCACCTCGCCGGAGGTGTTCTCGGGCGACTCCCTCAAGGCTTTCGAGCGGCTGGCCGGGGCGGTGAAGCATCGGCGCTACGGCCTCGACTGCTACGGCTATGCCCTGGTCGCGCTCGGCTGCATCGACCTGGTGATGGAGCGCGGCCTGCAGCCCTACGACTACATGTCGCTGGTGCCGGTGATCGAGGGCGCCGGCGGCGTCATCACCGACTGGCAGGGCCAGCCGCTCGGCCTCGACTCCTCGGGTGAGGTCCTGGCCGCCGCCACGCCGGCGCTGCACCGGGCGGCGCTGGACGTGATCGGACGCGGCTGATGCCGAGCCTGTATTTCGCCGCGCCGCTGTTCTCCGCCGCCGAGCTGGTGTTCAACGCGGTGCTGGCGGAACGGATCGAGGCGCTGGGCTTCACCGTCTTCCTGCCGCAGCGCGACGGGGTCGAGAGCCGCCGCGAGCCCTGGGCGTCGATGGCGCCGGAGGAGCGGCGCCGCGTCCTGTTCGAGCTCGACCGCGACCAGGTCTTCGCCTGCGACGTGCTGCTGGTCGTGCTCGACGGCCGGGTGCCGGACGAGGGGGCGGCGCTGGAGCTCGGCATGGCCTATGCCCACCGCCAGCTGGCGAAGCCCGGGCGCCGGCTGGTCGGGCTGCACACCGATTCCCGCGCCGCCTTCCTCGGCGCCAGGCTGAACCCGATGCTGGCGATGCCGCTCGACGCCGTGTTCGACGACGCGGATGCGCTGCTGGGCTATCTCGCCGGCATCCGCTGACCGCCCTTGGACAATCTGGGTCACCGCGCCGGGCCAGGGCATGACCCGGACCCGGCGGTGATCGGCGATCTGGTAGACGTCAGCGGTAGTAGCCCGGATGGTAGTAGTACGGGTGGTAGTAGGCCGGGTGCGGATAGGCGGGATAGACGACGCAGCCGGCCAACGAGGCCGCTGCGATCAGGGCCGCCCCGGTCTTGAGCAGGCGGGTCGAGAGACGCGACATGGGAACATCCTCTGCTGACATCCGCGCCCGGTTGGGCGCGGTATCGATTCCACGCCCCAGAGATTTCGTCCCGTCGCCAGTCTCTGTCAGCTTACGATATCTTCATCGAAGAGGATGATTGTGCAGTGTGGCCGATCGGCCATCATCGACTCTGCGGACGGTGAATAATCTGAAAGGCGGGAACAGTCCCGCAATTTGATTGTTGGCGCGAGTTTTGCAAATCGTCTGTTGCTGATCTGGGCGGAATCAAGGCGATCAGCTTTCGGCCGTCCTCGGCGTCTCGAACGCGACCAGCCGGCCGCCGGGGCCGGCCTCGGCCCAGCGCTCGACCGGCAGCTCGATCACCGCCAGCCCGGCGGTCGGGTATTTCTCCGCCAGCCGGGCCAGCGCCGCCTTGTCGCCCGTCGTCGCCAGCCGGCGCGCCAGCTGCTCCAGATCGGGATTGTGGCCGACCAGCAGCACCGTCGCCGCCTCGTCTGGCGCCTGGCGTAGCCGGGCCAGCACCCCGGCGCCACCGGCCAGATAGAGGCCGCGGTCGAAGCGGGTCTCGGGGGCGGCGCCCAGCGCCTCCAGCGCCAGCGCCAGGGTCTGCCGGGCGCGGGTGGCGGTCGAGCACAGCACCAGGTCGGGCTTCGGCCCATGCGTCTTCAGCCAGGCGCCCATCTTCGGCGCGGCGTCGCGGCCGCGCTCCGCCAGCGGCCGGTCGTGATCGGCCAGGGCCGGGTCGGCCCAGTCGGATTTCGCATGTCGCAGCAGGATCAGGGTCTTCATCGCTTCTCCTCGCGGGCCTACCCTGCGCAACATCTGGCGTCCCGTCCAGCCGCGAGGCACCATGCGCCTGAGATGCCTGCTATCTGGGGCCGCGGGCCGAGGAGACGGACATGACCGACGGACTCACTTTCGCGAAAGGCCAGCGCGAGCACCGGCTGCTGCTCGGCCTCGGCAACCGACACGGGCTGATCGCCGGCGCCACCGGCACCGGCAAGACCGTGTCGCTGAAAGTCCTGGCCGAAGGCTTCAGCCAGGCCGGCGTACCGGTCTTCGTCGCCGATGTGAAGGGCGACATCGCCGGCATCAGCCAGCCCGGCGCGGCCAACCCGAAGATCGAGGAGCGCGCCAAGACGCTCGGCCTCGGCGCGCTGACCTATCAGGGCTATCCGACCGTGTTCTGGGACCTGTACGGCAAGCTGGGCACGCCGGTCCGCGCCACGGTGGCGGAGATGGGGCCGCTGCTGCTGTCGCGCCTGCTGCAGCTCAACGACACGCAGGAGGGCGTGCTCAACATCGCCTTCAAGGCGGCGGACGAGGAAGGGCTGCTGCTGCTCGACCTCAAGGACCTGCAGGCGCTGCTGGCGCACATGGCCGAGAACGCGTCGAAATTCACCGGCGTCTACGGCAACGTCTCCAAGGCCTCGGTCGGCAGCATCCAGCGCCAGCTGCTGGTGCTGGAGCAGCAGGGGGCGGAGGCCTTCTTCGGCGAGCCGGCGCTGGACCTGATGGATCTGATCCGCACCGGTTCGGACGGGCGCGGCATGATCAACGTGCTGGCGGCCGAGACGCTGATCCAGGCGCCGCGGCTCTACGCCACCTTCCTGCTCTGGCTGCTGTCCGAGCTGTTCGAGCGCCTGCCGGAGGTCGGCGACCCGGACAAGCCGAAGCTGGTGTTCTTTTTCGACGAGGCGCACCTCCTGTTCGACGACGCGCCCAAGGCGCTGGTCGAGAAGGTCGAGCAGGTGGTGCGGCTGATCCGCTCCAAGGGCGTCGGCGTCTATTTCGTCTCGCAGAACCCGATCGATATCCCGGACAAGGTGCTGGCCCAGCTCGGCAACCGGGCGCAGCACGCGCTGCGCGCCTTCACCCCGCGCGACCAGAAGGCGCTGAAGGCCAGCGCCGACACCTTCCGCACCGAGGCCGGGCTCGATGTTGCCCGCGCGCTGCAGGAGCTGGCGGTGGGCGAGGCGCTGGTCTCCTTCCTCGACGCCAAGGGCATTCCCGAGGTGGTGGAGCGGGCGCTGGTCTGCCCGCCGGTCTCGCGCCTCGGCCCGATCACCGACGGCGAGCGCCAGGCGGTGATCGCCGCCGGCGGCATGGCCGTGAAATACGCCGCCGCGATCGACCGCGACTCCGCCTATGAGAAGCTGAGCATCAAGGCGGCCGAGGCGCAGCAGCAGGCCACGGCCGCCGCCGAGGCCAAGGCCCAGGCGAAGGCCGAGGCCAAGGAAGGCCCCAGCATGGCGGAGTCGATCTTCCGCGACGTGATCCGCAACGCCGGCAGCTCGGTCGGCACCCAGCTCGGCCGCAGCCTCGGGCGCAGCGTCGGCGGCTCGGGCGCCGGCACGATCGGCGGCAGCATCGGCCGCGCCGTGGTCCGCGGCGTCCTGGGCTCGCTCTTCGGCGGCCGGCGTTGACGGGCCGCGCGGCCGGAGGCGCCGTGACGTAAGGCAAGCGGCCCCTGTCCGCCACGGGCGCGACTGGGGTATGCTCCGCCCATGCAGGACAACGACGCCCTCTTCGACGCCTTGCGCCGCTCGGCCGACCCCGGCGTGGTCGCTGCCGTCGACGATCTCGTCCGCAACGGCCGCGATGAGGAGCTCGCGCGCGTCAACGCCCTGGCCTTCGCGGCCGCCCGCAGCCTGGATGAGGAGGCGGTGATCGCGGCCCTGCTGCACGCGTCGCGGCTGGGCCTGTTCGAGATGTCCTGGAACATCCTGTGCCCGAGCTGCGGTGGCGTCCTGGACGCCAACGCCACGCTGAAGAGCGTGCGGCAACAGGATTACCATTGCGCATTCTGCTCGGTGACCAGCGAGCCGACGCTCGACGACACGGTCGAGGTCAGCTTCACGGTCAGTCCCCGGATCCGCCGCATCGCCGCCCACGACCCCGACACCCTCGGCTTCTGGGACTATCACCGCCAGGTCTTCTTCGGGTCCGGCGTCGCGTTCCCGGAGCTGGGCGCATTCGACAAGCTTATGCTGGAGACGGTCGAGCTGCAGGCCGGCGAACGGATGATCCTGGCCCTGCAGCTTCCCGCGCACCCCCTCATCATCTTCGACCCGGTGACTCACACGGCCCATCTGGTCGAGACCGCGGGCGAGCCGACGACGGACCGCCGGGAGCTGTCCATGGTCTTCACCAGCGCCCCTGCCGGCGTCGGCCGAACCACCCTGTCCCCAGGTCCGCTCCGCCTTCAGCTCGACAACCGGGCAGAACGCCGGGTCCTGGTCGGCGTCTATGTGGCGGGCCCGGAGCTGGACAAGCTGATCGGCGGCCGCCGCCCGTTCCTGACCGCCAAGCGGCTGCTGACCAACCAGACCTTCCGCGACCTGTATCGGACCGAGACGCTCGACGTCGAGCAGCGGCTCAAGATCATGAGCCTGACCTTCCTGTTCACCGACCTGAAGGGGTCGACCGATCTCTACGAGCGGGTCGGCGACCTCGTCGCCTATGACTTGGTGCGCTCCCACTTCCAGATCCTGAACGAGATCGTGGCGTCCGAGGCCGGGGCCGTGGTCAAGACCATCGGCGACGCCGTGATGGCGACGTTCCCGGCGCCGCACCGGGCCGTCTCGGCTGCGCTGCGCATGCGCGACTCCATGCGGCAGCTGAACGCGCGGCAGGGGGCGGAGGAGCTGATCTTGAAGATCGGGATCCATGAGGGGCCGTGCCTCGCGGTGAACCTCAACGATCGCCAGGACTATTTCGGCCAGACCGTCAACATCGCATCGCGGGTGCAGGCGCTGGCTACCGAGGACAGCATCTTCGCCACCCAGGCGGTGCTCCGGGACGCGGAATCGGTCCGGCTGCTCTCGTCGCGCGGGGTCGAGGCCCGGCCTCAGGCGCTGACGCTCCGGGGTGTTGCAGACCGCATGCCCGTCTTCGCGATGAGCTGACGTTCAGCGACCGACTGTCACCAAACTGCATAAGCTTCCGGGTACACGGGGTGAGAGACCGTCTGGAAACGCGCCAGTAGCATTTACAGACGGTCTCTGAGCAGCAGGAGGCAGGCCCATGACCGAGCTGAAAGACACCGACACCCGCAGCTGGCACGAGATCGAGCTCGAAGACGACATGGACGAGGAACTGGAGCAGGCGGTCGACGACGCCCGCGTCCCGCCCGAGCTCCGCGCCCTGCTCGAGACGCGCCGGAAGAACTCCATCGACCGCCACATCTATTTCAATGAGCTGCTGCGCCTGCAGAGCGAGCTGGTGAAGCTGCAGGACTGGGTGCACCACAAGGGCCTCAAGATGGTGGTCCTGTTCGAGGGCCGCGACAGCGCCGGCAAGGGCGGCGCCATCAAGCGCATCACCCAGCGCGTCAATCCGCGCACCTGCCGGGTGGTGGCGCTGCCCGCCCCCTCCGACCGCGAGAAGACCCAGTGGTACTTCCAGCGCTACGTGCCGCATCTGCCGGCCGCCGGCGAGATCGTGCTGTTCGACCGCAGCTGGTACAACCGCGCCGGCGTCGAGCGCGTCATGGGCTTCGCCAGTGAAGGCCAGGTGGAGGACTTCTTCCGCGACGTGCCGGAGTTCGAGCGCATGCTGCTGCGCTCCGGCATCATCCTGGTGAAGTACTGGTTCTCGATCACCGACGAGGAGCAGCAGCTGCGCTTCCTGATGCGCATCCACGACCCGATCAAGCAGTGGAAGCTCTCGCCCATGGACCTGCAGTCCCGGGTGCGATGGGAACAGTACACCAAGGCCAAGGAGGCGATGTTCGAGCGCACCAGCATCCCCGAGGCGCCCTGGCACATCGTGGAGGGAAACGACAAGAAGCGGGCGCGCCTGAACTGCATCTCGCACCTGCTCTCGGCGGTCCCCTACGAGGAGGTGCCGCACGAGGAGATCAATCTGCCGGAACGGGTGTTCGACCCGAACTACGAGCGCCGCACGCTGCCGGCCGAACTCTACGTGCCCCAGCGCTACTGACGTGGCGCTTACCGTTCAGGCTTGTGTATAGTGCGGTGAAATCGAGCCCGACAAGGGCTTGATATTACAGTTTTGTTGCGATCGATGAAGGTTCGGAGACGACCCGTGAGCATGTTGCAGAGCACCGCCGAGGCCGTCCCCACCGAGGCGCCGGAAGCCGTCCGCGCACCCGCGCTGCCGTCGATCCCGGCGGATTCGCCCGAGCGCTTCATCAATCGCGAGCTGTCCTGGCTGGCCTTCAACCAGCGTGTCCTGGAGGAGGCCTACAACACCCGCTATCCGCTGCTGGAGCGGCTGCGCTTCCTGTCGATCTCGGCCTCCAACCTGGACGAGTTCTACATGGTCCGCGTCGCCGGGCTGAAGGCGCAGGTGGCGCTCGGCGTCGTCTCGCCCAGCCAGGACGGGCTCAGCCCGGCGCAGCAGCTCGGCGAGATCACCGCCCGGGTGCAGGAGCTGATGCGTGACCAGCAGCATTGCTGGCGCGCCCTGAGCGAGGAGCTGCGCGCCGCCGGCATCGCCGTGGTCGGGCCGAACGAGCTGACCAAGCCGGAGAAGGCCTGGCTGGAGGAGCGGTTCCTCAACGAGATGTTCCCGGTGCTGACGCCGCTCGCCATCGACCCGGCCCATCCCTTCCCGTTCATTCCCAATCTCGGCCTGTGCCTGGCGCTCACCCTGGTCAACACCGGGGAGGAGACGCAGGACGAGATGGACGCGATCGTGCCGCTGCCACCGCAGCTCGACCGCTTCACCCGCCTGCCCGGGGCGCCGATCCGCTTCGTGCTGATCGAGGACATCGTCAAGCTGTTCCTCGATCGTCTCTTCCCCGGCTACGCGCTGCATGCCAGCGGCGTGTTCCGGGTGATCCGCGACAGCGAGATGGAGATCGACGAGGAAGCGGAGGACCTGGTCAAGACCTTCGAGAGCGCGCTGAAGCGCCGGCGCAAGGGCATCGTCATCCGCCTCGCCGTCTCCGCCGACGTGCCGGACTCGCTGCGCCGCTTCGTCTGCGAGAAGCTGAAGGTGAAGGATGACGACGTCTTCGCCATGGACCGGCTGCTCGGCCTCAGCGACACCCGGAAGCTGATCGTCGACGAGCGGCCGGAGCTGCTGTTCTCGCCCTACAACGCCCGGTTCCCGGAGCGGGTGCGCGATTTCGGCGGCGACTGCTTCGCCTCGATCCGGGCCAAGGACATCGTCGTCCACCACCCCTATGAGAGCTTCGACATCGTCGTGCAGTTCCTGCGCCAGGCGGCGCGCGACCCCGATGTCGTGGCGATCAAGCAGACGCTGTACCGGACCTCGAAGGACTCGCCGATCGTCCAGGCCCTGGTCGAGGCGGCGGAGGCCGGCAAGTCGGTCACCGCGATGGTCGAGCTGAAGGCCCGCTTCGACGAGGAGGCCAACATCCGCTGGGCCCGCGACCTGGAACGGGCGGGCGCCCAGGTGGTGTACGGCATCATCCATCTGAAGACCCACGCCAAGATCTCGATGGTGGTGCGGCGGGAGCAGGGCGGTCTGCGCACCTACACCCATTTCGGAACCGGCAACTACCACCCGATCACCGCCAAGATCTACACCGACCTCAGCTTCTTCACCTGCGATCCGGGCCTCGGCCACGACGCGGCGGCGGTGTTCAACTACATGACCGGCTACGCCAGGCCGGCGAAGCTGGAGAAGCTGTCGATCGCACCCCTGTTCCTGCGCAGCCGGATCATGGAGTCGATCGAGGCCGAGATCGACAACGCCAAGGCGGGCAAGCCGGCCCAGATCTGGGTCAAGCTGAACGCGCTGGTCGACGCCAGCATCATCGACAAGCTGTACGAGGCTTCGCAGGCCGGGGTGGAGATCGACCTGGTGATCCGCGGCATCTGCTGCCTGCGCCCCGGCGTGCCCGGCCTGTCCGAGAACATTCGCGTGCATTCGATCGTCGGCCGCTTCCTCGAGCACGCCCGCATCCTGTGCTTCGGCAACGGCCAGAAGCTGCCGTCGCGCCAGGCCAAGGTGTACCTGTCCTCGGCCGACTGGATGCCGCGCAACCTCGACGGCCGGATCGAGAGCCTGGTGCCGCTCGAGAACGCCACCGTCCGCCAGCAGGTGATGGAGCAGATCATGCTGGCGAATCTGAAGGATGAATCGAACACCTGGATGCTCGACCCCGATGGCCGCTATCATCGGATCGACGCGCCGGAGGATGCCTTCAGCGCGCATATGTACTTCATGACCAACCCCAGCCTGTCCGGCCGGGGCAGCGCTCTGAAGGATGCGAAACGGGCTCCACGCCGCCTGGCCAAGCCCGCGGAATAAGGATCGAGGCTCGGTGTTCCGTATCGGACCGATCGTTCCGTCCCGGCCGGGGCGGGTGGGCGTCATCGACATCGGCTCGAATTCGATCCGCCTCGTCGTCTATGACCGGGTGACCCGGTCGCCTGTCCCGGTGTTCAACGAGAAGGTGATGTGCGGGCTCGGCCGCGGCCTCGGCCAGGCCGGCCGCCTGTCGCCCGAGGGTGTGGTCCAGGCGCTCGACAACCTGTCGCGCTTCACCCGGCTGCTGGAGGGCATGGGCGTCGACCGGGTCGACGTGCTGGCCACCGCGGCGGTGCGCGAGGCCGAGGACGGCGCCGATTTCGTCGCCGAGGTCGAGCGCCGCTGCGGCCTGCCGGTCACCGTGATCAGCGGGGTGGAGGAGGCGCGGCTGTCCGCGCTCGGCGTCCTCTCCGGCATCCGCGACGTCGACGGCGTGATGGGCGATCTCGGCGGCGGCTCGCTCGAGCTGGTCGGGCTCGACCGCGGCGAGATCGACGAGCAGGTGACCCTGCCGCTCGGCCCGTTCCGGCTGATGGACGAGACCGGCGCGCGCAAGGAGGCGCGCAGCGTCGTGCTCGACACGCTGGGCCAGCAGGACTGGCTGCCGGCCTATGCCGGCCGCAGCTTCTATCCGGTCGGCGGCGCCTGGCGCGCCATCGCCAAGCTGTTCATGGAACGGGTCAATCACCCGCTGCACATCATCCACCAGTACACGGTGCCGACCGGCGCTCTGGCCGAGTTCGTCGGCCTGGTGGCGAAGCAGAGCAAGGGGGCTTTGTCCGGCGCCTCGATCTCGCGCCGCCGGGTCGAGATGCTGCCGATGGCCGCCCTGGTGCTGGAAGGCGTGCTGAAGACGCTGAAGCCGGCGCGGGTGGTGTTCTCGGCCCTCGGCCTGCGCGAGGGCCATCTCTACGACCTGCTGTCGCCGGAGGACCAGGCGCGCGACCCGCTGATCTACGCCGCCGCCGAGCTGGCGCACCGGCTCGACCGCTTCGGCCATGCCGAGGTGGTGGCGGAATGGACCCGCTCGGTGTTCCCGGAGGAGACGGCGGACGACGCGCGGCTGCGCCAGGCCGCCAGCCTGCTCTCCGACATCGGCTGGTTCGAGCATCCCGACTACCGGGCCGAGCATGCCTGGCTGCGGGTGCTGCGCATGCCCGTCGCCGGGCTCGACCATGCCGAGCGCGTGTTCCTGGCGGCCGCCGTGTATGTCCGCTACGGCGGCACCCTCGGCGACGCGCTGACCGGGCCGGTGCTGGAACTGCTGACCGAGGCGATGCGCAGCCGGGTGCTCCTGCTCGGCCAGGCCCTGCGCCTGGCTCACACCCTGACCGGCGGCGCCACCTCGCTGCTCGAACGCACCAGCCTCTCGGTCTCGGGGGAGGCCGTGGTGCTGACCCTGCCGGCCGACGAGGAGGCGCTGACCGGCCTCGCCGTCGACCGCCGGCTCGACGCCGTCGCCAAGGCCCTGGGCAAGCCCGGCCGCGTCGTGGTGGAGGAGTCGCGCCGGGCGGCAGGGTAGGGCAAATCGCGCAGCGTAATGACGTTGACACTACGGACATGCTATGATGGCCAGAACCGTAGGAGCTCAAGCCATGGCCACGCCGCGCGCCGCGTCCAGCAAGCGTGAAACGCTGAACATCCGCATCAAGCCCGAGGAGCGCAGCCTGATCGACCGCGCGGCAAAGGCGCGGGGGAAGAACCGCACGGACTTCGTGCTGGATGCCGCGCGTGCAGCCGCCGAGGAGGCTCTGCTCGACCAGACCGTCATCGTGGCCAGCCCTGAAGCCTATGCCGCCTTCCTGGCTCGGCTGGACATGCCGCCCCAGCCCAATGAACGGCTGCGCCGGACGATGCGGACGAAGGCTCCCTGGGACAAGGCATGACGGTCTCGGCGCCCGAGCCGCGGGCACCGCATCACGACGTCGAGTCGTTCGGGTCGGGCGTCGAGAGCCTGGACACCTGGCTGAAGCGCCGGGCCTTGAAGAATCAAGCGACCGGCGCGTCCCGCACCTTCGTCGCCTCTGACGGCGGCCGCGTGCTGGCCTATTACGCCCTGGCATCGAGCGCGGTCGCCATCGACGCCGCGCCCGGCGGCTTCCGCCGTAACATGCCGGACCCGATTCCGGTGGTGGTCCTCGGCCGGCTCGCCGTGGACCGGTCCCGCCAGGGTGAGGGCCTTGGCCGCGCCCTGGTCAGGGATGCGGGCCTGCGCGTCATCCAGGCGGCCGACATCATCGGGATTCGCGGGATGATCGTGCATGCGCTATCGGCCGAGGCCAGGGATTTCTACGAGCGCATCGGCTTCGAGCCATCACCGCTCGATCCGATGACGCTGATGGCCACGTTGGCCGACCTGAAGGCTAGCCTGTAACCCGCGAACGGCAGGGCGGTGTCAGGCTGGCCCAGGCCTGTACGGATCACGGTCATTTCGTCACCGACACGTTCCAGTAGCGCGGCGCGTCGGCCGGCCACACCTTGAAGCCTTTGATTCGCTTGGCCACGGCATAGTCCGAGGCGTGCAGGTACAGGCTGGCGGCCGGCGCCTCCTCGGTGAACAGCCGGCCGATCTGGTCCAGCACGGCCTGCATCTGCGCCCGGTCGGTGGTGGCGTTGGCCTGGGCCAGCAGGTCGATGGCGCGCGGGTCCTTCCAGATCTTGCGCGGCTGCGGCCCGATGATCCGCTCCCACTGGCCCAGCGGGTCGAGCCGCGGCGAGTAGGAGAAGGACTGGGTCTGGAACTTGCCGGTCTGGTAGGCGTCCAACTGCGCCGTCCATTCCAGCACCTCGAGCTCGACATTCAGCCCGGCGCTGCGCAGCATGTCCTGCATCAGCACCGCGCAGTCATACATCTCGGCGTAGCGCTTGTTCGCGGTCATGACGATGCGCTGGCCCTTGTAGCCGGCCTCGGCCAGCAGGGCCTTGGCGCGCTCCGGATCGTAGGGCAGGGCGTCGGTCTGGGCCTGGGAGTGGTAGGGGCTGAACTCCGGCACCGGCGTCGCCGAGAATTTGGAGCCACCGAAGGTGACGGCCTCGGCGATGGCGGCGCGGTCCAGCGCCATCACGATCGCCTGCCGCACCCGCTTGTCCTGCAGGATCGGGTCCTCGGAATGCAGGATCAGCGCCTCCCAGCCCGGGGTGATGCTGGACTGGACTTCGAAAGCGGTGTTGTCCTGGATCTGGATCCGGTCCTGCGATTCCAGGGGGGCGGTGTCCAGCGCGCCGGCCTGTAGCGCGGTCAGCTTCGCCGCCGAATCCGGCATGATGTTGAAGCGAACCTTGTCGACGAACACCTCCTTGCGGCCGACATAGCCGCTCATGGCGTCGTCGCGCGGGGTGTAGCCGTCGAACCGGCTCAGCTCGACATACTGGCCTGGTCGCCAGTCCGACAGGATGAAGGGGCCGGTGCCGACCGGCTTGTCCCAGCTGCCGTCCGGCTTGACCGAGGACGGGTGCAGCACCGGCGTGCCGCCGCAATCCATCCGCGCCAGGTTGTACAGGAAGCCGGCGCTCGGCCGGTCCAGCACATAGACGATGGTGTCCGGGTCCGGCGCCGTCACGCTCTCGACCTTCAGCCCGTTGTCGCCGGTGTAGACGTCGCGGCAGCGCCATTTCGTGGCCGGGTCCATCAGCCGGTCCCAGGACCATTTCACCTCGGCCGAGGTCATGGTGGCGCCGTTCTGGAACTTGACGCCGCGGCGCAGATGGAAGGTGTAGGTCTTGCCGTCCGGCGACAGGTCCCAGCGGTCGGCCAGCATCGGCCCGACCTCCAGGTCCTCGCGGAACCCGACCAGCCCCTCGACGATGTGCTGGTGCACGATGTCGGTGGCGCCGTCGCGGTCGACGCCGGGATTGGTGCTGCGGATATCGGCCGACAGCACGGTGCTGATGGTGCCGCCGCGCTGCGGCGTCCCGGCCGCGGCGGGGCAGGCCGCCAGGACCGCCGCCGTGGCCAGAAGCGTGAGCCGGTTCATTCTGCCCCCTGTCTGTGGTTATGCGCCGAAGGCGGGTGCCCGGCCGGGGCCGAGCACGTCGTGGAAGAAGTCGCGCGCCCGCTCCGCCACCGCCACGAGATCGTGGGCGGCGCCGGGAATGATGTCGTGCCGCACCGCCAGGCCCTGCGCCTGCAGGTTGCGGCGCAGGCTGGTCAGCCGGGCGATGCGGTTGGCCCCGGCCCGGTTGGCGTCCGTCCTCCAGTGCCGGCTTCCCGGCCGATGGGTGATCGACGCCGTCTCCAGGTCGCTGTCGCCAATCGCCAGATGCACCGGCACCCGGCGCATGGCCTCCAGGTCCGGGGCGCGGCCGAACAGCCGTTCCATGTCCCGCGTGCCCACCCACCAGTCGCGCTTCGGGTCGATCAGCGTGACCGACCCCGGGGCGCCGATCGACACGGCGCGCAGCCGCTCCGGGTGCAGGTACAGGAAACGATGGGCGAAATGGGCGCCGCCGGAGAAGCCGAACAGGCAGAACCGGTCGAAGCCGAGGCCGGTGCGGGCCTCGGCCTCCGCCACCATGGCCAGCAGCAGCCGGTCGTACCGGATGTCGCCCTCGGCCATGTATTTGTAGCCATCCTCATTGCCGTCGCCGAGCGGGTCGGCCGGGAACAGCGGCGCCAGCACCACGGCGCCGTGCCAGCGGGCGAAATCGGCGAAGGCGTCGCGGCTCGATTCCACGCCCCGCAGGCTGCCATGCACCGACACCAGCAGCGGCACCCGTTCGCTGCCGCGCAGCCGGGGCGGGATGAACAGGCTGTAGCCGAAGCGCGGATCGGCCCGGCAGGACAGCACCGGCGTGATGCCCGTCCGCTGCGGGCCAGCCGCCGCACGCGCCGCTGCACCGGGATCCGCGCGCCCGGTTTCGAGATCCGCGTTCAGCACGCCGCCATCGGCCATCTCGCTTTCTCCAAAATTGGCGCCAATTTATCCGTGACGATAGACGGCAAAATCGCGGACGGCAACCCGGCATGCTACAAGGCGTCAAGCGCGGCGGGCGCGGACGGCAGCGAGTCACCGAAGACGATGAAGCGGCAGGATATGGATCGGGGGCGGGTCGAGACGCTGGTCGAGGCGATCCGGGACGACATCCTCTACGGCGTCTACCGGGCCGGGGAGTGGCTGAAGCAGATCGACCTGCAGGAGCGCTACGAGGCCAACCGCTTCGAGGTACGGCAGGCGCTGGTCGAGCTGAAGAACCGCCGGTTGGTCGAGCACAAGGTCAACAGCGGCTTCCGGGTGGCGGCGCCCGACCCGGATGAGCTGCTGCACCTGAAGGCGGTGCGGACGATCCTCGAGACCGGCGCGGCCGAGCCGGTGGTGGCACGGGCGACGGCGGCCGACCTGGCCGAGCTCGACTCCATCGCCGCGCGCTTCGAGCAGGCGATCGAGACCGCCGACCCGCCGACCCGCACCGAGCTGAACTACGCCTTCCACCGCCGGCTCTATGACATCGCCGGCAACCCAGTGCTGGCGGCGCTGATCCACGACATGCGCGAGCGCGGCCAGTCCGGCACCACCGGCCGCTGGTTCACGCTCGCCGGGCTGCGCCTGAGCGCGCAGGAGCACCACGCCATGGTCGCCGCCATCCGCGCTCGCGACCCGGCGGCGCTGCGGCACCTGATCGACCACCACATCAACCGGCGGTGATCGCCTCGGCAGCCGCGGCGCCTCTCTTCTTTTCGGATTGTGTCGTTCGGCTTTCGCAATCTAGGATCTGCGTCCGCATCCAAGGTGGTGCGGCAAATTTTGCATGCCCTTGGCAATACAGAATTTCATGAACTGGGAGGGGATGATGTCGATGCGCAATATGTTCGTCAATGCCGTGTCTTTGGTCAATTATATCGAAGGTGGTAGTGGCGCCGATAAGCTGAACGGAACCGTCGGTGATGACGACATCTTTGGTTACGCGGGAAATGACATTCTGCACGGTTACGGAGGCGACGATTATCTCGTAGGTGGCAGTGGAGCTGATATTCTGGACGGCGGAGCAGGAATTAATTGGGTGGATTACTACTTGTCTTGGTCTGCGGTATTTGTCGATCTTAGAACAGGGGCCAACTCAGGTGGAGAAGCGGCTGGTGATATATTGATAAATATACAGGGGATATATGGAAGCGATTTTAATGATAAGATACAAGGATCAGATAATAAGGACTATATATATGGGGGATACGAAAGTAGTGATATTTTGATCGGTAATGACGGTGATGATGTTATATATGGCGAAGTTGGTATGGCTGGTTTCGATAGAATTAACGGTGGAAATGGTAACGATACAGTAAATTATTCTTTTGGAGACGATTATGTCAGCGTTCATGCTGATCTTTCGACAGGAATCGCTAGTTTTGGCGATGGTCAAAACGATGTGATGGTCAGTATCGAGAATTTGGTGGGGTCCGACTACAGTGACGTTCTGAAAGGCAACAATTCAGCCAATGTTCTCGATGGTGCAGGCGGCCGGGACACCCTGAGCGGCGGGGGTGGAGCCGACACGCTCAGTGGCGGTAGGGGAGGCGACAGCCTCAATGGGGGCGCTGGAGCGGATGTCCTGATCGGTGGAGTCGGCTCCGACACCATCGTCTATGACGGCCCGGCCGGGGTGACGGTCAATCTGACGACCCTGACGGCGTCGGGCGGCGACGCCGAAGGCGATACGATCGGCAACGATATCGAGAACATCCAGGGCACCGCCAGTTTCGGCGATGTCCTGACCGGTTCGGCTGTGGACAATGTGTTGTCCGGCGATGGCGGCAACGACGTGCTCGACGGCATGGGCGGCAGCGATACCCTCGATGGTGGTTGGGGCAACGACCGGCTCCGCGGCGGGGCCGGTGTCGATGCGCTCTACGGCGGCACCGGCATCGACACCGCCGGCTATGACGGCAGCGCCGTCGGAGTCTCGGTCAGCCTCCTCACCGGGATCGGCAACGGCGGCGACGCGCAGGGGGACACGCTGGACGGCGTCGAAAACCTGTCTGGCAGCCAGGCCAACGACAACCTCGCCGGCAATGCCGGGGCCAACACTCTGCAGGGTGGCGACGGCAACGACGTGCTCCGCGGCGGGGCCGGGGCCGACAGGCTCGACGGCGGCGCCGGCACCGACACCGCCAGCTACCACGAGAGCACCGCCGGCGTGACCGTCGACCTCGCGGCCGGAACCGGATCCGGCGGCAACGCCCAGGGCGATACCTTGACCGGCATCGAGAACCTCACCGGCAGCAACCAGGGCAATGACAGCCTGAGCGGAAATGTCGGCGCCAACACCCTGGCCGGCTGGGGTGGCGACGACATGCTCCGCGGCGGGGCCGGCGCCGACCGGCTGGACGGCGGCGCCGGCGTCGATACCGCCAGCTATTACGCCGGAACTATTGGCGTGACCGTCAACCTCGCGACCGGGATCGGTGCCGGCGGCGACGCTCAGGGCGACATCCTGGTGTCGATCGAGAATGTCACCGGCTCGACCGGGGCGGACCAGATCACCGGCAGCGCCCTGGCCAATGTGCTGAACGGCTGGGCCGGGCAGGATGTGCTGACCGGCGGGGCGGGCGCCGATCGCTTCGTCCTCACCGCAGTCTCGCACAGCGCTGTCGGGGCGGCCGACAGGATCACCGATTTCAGCCGCGCCCAGGGCGACAAGATCGACCTGTCGGCGATCGATGCCAACACCGCCGTCGCTGGCGACCAGGCCTTCACCTTCATCGGCGGCGGGGCCTTCACCCACCAGGCCGGCCAGCTGCGCGCCGCCGCCACCAGCCCCGGGGTCATCACCATTGCCGGCGACCTCAACGGCGACGGCGTCTCCGACTTCCACATCCAGCTGACCGGCGCCTTTGCGCTGCAGGCGTCCGATTTCGTCCTGTAGGCGCTCAGTCCCGGCGGGGTGGTCGGCCGGTCGCAGGACCGGTCGACCCTATCCCGCGACACGCTGGGGAGGGGCGCATTGCGCGGAATGCGTGACCTTGGGCATCTCTGCCGGCACATGTTCCGCGGCAACTTTACCGAAAGCGTCAGGCTGCGGGCCCAAGACTCGTGCAGAGCCTTCCCCGTTGCCGAAAGCCAAGAATTTTCTGGCAATTTGATACGATATTATTGCTAATTTAAATCATACAATAAGAATTGCGGATCACTCAAGATTAGAAATAATGTCAGGTAAAGGGCTCCGTAGTTCGGAATCATATAGATACGTCGCGTGATATGCAACTGGTTGTGCTCTATATTAGATAAGTTTGACTCTGTTTTGAATAATACATCCTGGATTCAGAGATGGAGTTTTGATATTATTGCCAAATAAGACGTGTATTAATTTGGATGTTAAAAACAAATGTCTTCGTTATTGCTGATTGTGATCGTGAATTATTCAATATCGTTGGAGCGGGTTTTGCGCGGCGAACGATCGTGTTTAGGAATTTATGTTTTCAATCGACAGATTATCGGGAGGACAGCATGGACAGAACGGATTTCAACTTGTCGCGTCGCGATGTTCTGATGGCGGCTGCCGCGGTGGCCGGCACTGCCGCGGTGCCGCTGCGGCCGGCCCGGGCCGCCGCGAAATACACCCGCCCCAACGTCAGCAGCGACGCCGGCCAGAAGATGCTGCGCATCTACGCCAAGGGCGTGGAGGCGATGCTGAACAAACCGGCCGACCACCCGCACAACTGGTTCCGCAACGCCTTCGTCCACATGATGGACTGCCCGCACGGCAACTGGTGGTTCTATGTCTGGCATCGCGGCTATATCGGATATTTCGAGCAGACCATCCGCACCGTGACCAATGAGCCCGGCTTTGCGCTGCCTTATTGG
Source organism: Inquilinus sp. YAF38 (assembly GCF_052113205.1). NCBI lineage: Bacteria > Pseudomonadati > Pseudomonadota > Alphaproteobacteria > Rhodospirillales > Rhodospirillaceae > Inquilinus > Inquilinus sp. YAF38. Next base: position 32,139 of record NZ_JBFRCU010000007.1, read on the forward strand.
GACTGGAGCCAGCTGCCGCAGATCCCTGACGGGATGTTCGACGACGTCCTGACGCCGACGAGCGCGCCCTTCCTGCCCTATACGGCCAATTTCGGGCGGTTCTCCGATTTCATCAAGCCGACCCTGATGACGTACTGGGACAGCCTGTCAGCCGACCAGCACGCACAGCTGCACGACCGGGGCTACGATGCCTTCGACAATCTGTGGAACGACGTGACCGGCTGGGTCCCGCCGGATCCGCCGCCGCCGGCGCAGCCGACGAAGGGGGGCTACGCGGACGCCGGGAGCCAGGCCTTCTGCGTCACCTCCAGCGCCCGCTACCTGTCGCGCGACAACCCGAAGCTGGACGACAAGACCGCCGCCGACGTCTCGCTGTTCATGATCATCGCCGGATTGCTGCCGAGGCACTTCAACGAAGCCTTCGCCCCCTTCAGCTTCACCAGCGCCAAGACGCCCTCGCACAACACGGCGCCGACCAGTTCGAAGGTGTTCTCCCTGCTCGAAGGGTTCCCGCACAACAAGACGCACAACTATCTCGGCGGCTTCAGCCGGACTGACCCGGGTCCCTACGGCAACATGACCAACAACCTGTCGCCGGTCGACCCGATCTTCGTCCTGCATCACGCGAACATGGACCGACTGTGGGACGTCTGGACACGGAAGCAGATGCGTGAGCGCGGGCCCATCGGTCCAGCCGACGCGGATGCCGCGACCTTCAACAACGAACCGTTCCTGTTCTATATCGGCGGCGACGGCAAGCCTGTCGGCCCGGCCAAGGCCGGCGACTATTTCGACATGAGCGTGTTCGACTACGACTACGAGCCGGGGTCGGGGGAGGAGGTCGTCCCGAAGACCGGCGACGGGCTGATCGCCGCCGCGCCGCCGCAGCCCATCCAGGGCTCCGTGGCGGCCGATGTCGGCAAGGTGGCGGTGCCGGCGGCCGCCGTCCGGGGCCATCTCGCCGCGACGGGCGGGCGGCCGCTGGTGGCGCAGATCACGCTGACCCAGCCGCCGGGGCCGAGCCCGATCCGCGAGTTCGACATCCTCGTCAACGCGCCCGAAGGCGTCACCCAGGTCGCGGCCGACAGCCCTTACTATGCCGGCACCTTCGCCCTGTTCGGCGCGCACACGCCGGGCATGCACGGGCATGGCGACATGGACCTGACCTTCGCGGTGCCCCTGCCGAAGACGCTGCGCGCCTTCACCGAGCTGGGCGCCGCGGCGGAGGCGACGCTGAACATCCGGGTGGTGCCGTCCCATGGACAGAACAAGCCGGCCGTCGCGCTCAAGGCCGTCTCGCTGGCGACGCTGTAAGGCGGTGCTCGGCCTCGCCGCCGCGGCCTTTGGATTGCTCGCGATCCTGGTCCTCGGCGGCGGAGACGCGGCGGCGCAGGAGCTGAGGCTGCCCCTGCCCAGACCGCTCCGGCCGGGCGAGATCGCCTGGCTGGAGGTGGAGGTCGGCCCGATCGGCCGCCGGGAGGTCATCGTCTCGACCGCGGCGGGCCGCGACATCGGCGTGATCTCGCCCTTCGGCCCTCGCGCCGGGCAGGAGGCCGGGATTTATCCGCTGCCCCTGCCGGCGGAGGCGATCGAGGACGGCCGCATCGTCGTCCGGCTCAGCATCACCCAGGTTGGGGCACCACCGCGCGTCCCGACCGGGGAGGAGGTCCGGCGCGTAACGGTGCTTGTCGAGCCCTGATCGGACGTCCGCCCGTCCGGGGTGGATTTTTCAGTCCCGATAATTGAACAATTTTGGGAGGACGATATGGCCATCGATACCAAGATCCCCATTGGATGTCTTCTGCTTGCAGGTCTCGCCTGGGCCGCCTTTGGCACGGTTCCAGCCGGGGCGCAGACCACGGAGCGGCTGATCAGCAATCCTCGGATTCTCGGCGCGGGGGCCGCTCCGCCAACGAGCCTGAGGCCGCGGATAGCCGGGTCGTTGCCGCACGAGCAGGTGCTGGATCTCAACATCGTCTACACCGAAGGTCAGTTGTACAACCCGGCGACGGGCCGCTATGACAAGGTGCATCTACGCAGCTACAACGGCACCGATGTCGACCCGACGGCCCCCTATGTCTCGCCGACGATCGATGTCGATGCGGGCGATACGATCCGGGTCAACCTGCACAACCAGTTGCCGGCAGACCCGAGTTGCGCCCCCGATCACGAGCACAACGGCGGGCACTGCTTCAACGGCACGAATCTGCATAGCCACGGCCTGTGGGTGAACCCGTCGGGCAACGGTGACAACGTGCTGCTGTCGATCAACCCCGGCGTCAAATTCCAGTACGAATACAACATCCCGGGCGACCACCCGGCGGGGACGTTCTGGTACCACACCCATCGCCATGGTTCGACCGCGCTGCAGGTCTCCAGCGGCATGGCCGGGGCGCTGATCATCCGCGGCAACCGGCCGCCCACCGGCACGACCACGGGCGATCTCGACACGCTGCTGAACGGCTTGCCGGAGCGGGTGATGGTGTTCCAGCAGATCCAGTATGCCTGCCGCAACCCGGACGGAACGATCAAGCGCGATGGAACCGACGGTCCCTATATCTGCGACCCGGACGATGTCGGCGAAATCGAAAACTACGATCTGTTCTCCCCGGGAGAGTGGCCCGATTCGGGGCGCTACACGTCGATCAACGGCGTCGTCCTCCCCACGTTCAAGGCCACCCAGGGTCAGGTCGAGCGCTGGCGGATGATTCATGCCGGCGTGCGTGACACGATCAGTCTCCGGATCGTGAAGATGAAGCCTTCGGCTCAGCTCGCCGCGACCCTGAGTCAGGCGGCGGCCCGGACCTTCATCCAGGAATCCTGCAGCGATGCGGGCATCACCTATTATCGGGTCGCCGCAGACGGGCTGACCATGGCGCAGGCGCAGGGCTCAAACATCACGGTGTTCCAGCCCGGCTATCGCTGGGATACGCTGACGGTGTTCCCGGAGGCGGGCCGCTATTGCCTGATCGACGCATCCTCCCCGGCGACGGGGTCGGTCAACGGCGACAACCCCAACCCATCGCTCATCGGCTTCGTTGATGTCGAGGCGGGCACTCAGGTGTCGGACCCCGGCAGCTACATCAGGGATGCGCTGGTGGCCTCGGCCCAAGCCGCGATGCCCGCCGGTATCGCACCGGCGGTGATCGCCGACCTCAACAGCGGCCTCAGATTCTCCCTCTTCGTCCCTCATCCGGACATCGCGGAGGGCGAGGTCACGGGCCAGCAGGAGCTGACCTTCTTCATCGACACCAGCGATCCAGATAACACCAAGTTCGAGGTGAGCAACACCTTGGACGAGGCCCAGGCCGAACCCTACAAGCCGGACCGGCTGGACCGGCAGCTCAGGCTGGGCACGGTGGACGAGTGGACGCTGCAGTCGCATTTCGTCAGCCACCCGTTCCACATCCACGTCAACCCCTTCCAGGTTGTCTCGATCCTCGATCCGAAGGGCAATGATGTGAGCGTCCCGGGAGCCGTCGACGACGACGGCGGGACGTCCGACGGGAAGGTCGATCCTCAGTATCCGGGCCTGAAGGGCGTCTGGAAGGATACGCTTTGGATCAAAGGTCTGCGCCCGAAGTATCCCGGCCTATACACGATCAAGATCCGGACCCGCTACGAGCGCTACATCGGCGAGTTCGTGCTGCATTGCCACATCCTCGACCATGAGGATGGAGGCATGATGCAGAACGTCGCGATCGTGCTGCCGGACGGGGATATCTCGGCGGCGGCCGCGGGGGCGCCGCCGCTTCAGCTCCAGCAGGGGCATATGCACACGAAGACGCCCTGACCAGGCTGCTCCGCCCGGGTCGCGTCGCGAGCCCGGGCGGCTTGGAACATGATGGTTTCGGGTTGGAATCACGCCGGTCCATCCGGGCCGGAGAATGATGCCGAACGTGCTCCGTGCGACGCTGCGGCGTGATCCGATCCGACATCATCCCGCTGTAAACACAATGTGCAGTTGTATTAATTAGCGACTGCGTTCATGCTATGTTCCATGAACAAGGCGCAGACCGATTCGGCGACGGAGGCCTCGGCCGCTCCGCAGGAGGAGCGGGCGGCGGATCTGTGCGTGGTGGCGGAGTTGGTCGAGATCCAGATGTCGATCGCCCGGGCGACGCAGCGGGAGGCGCTGCAGGCGCCGCAGCCCGGGGTCGACTATTGCCAGCGGATCGCCACCGTCTCGCGCGCCGTGCGGCTGACCCTGCTGCTTAAGGACAAGCTGTCGCATCAGGCCGCCGAGCGGCGCAAGGCCGCGGCGCAGCGCGAGGCGGCGCAGGAGGACTGGCACGAGCTGCGGGTCCGGCTGGCGATGATGTCGGCCGCCTCTGAGGTGTCCAAGGATGAGGAGGAGGCCGACCGCCGCGCCGACGAGGTGTGCGAGCGGCTGGAACGGCCGGAGGTGGCGGAGCTGGTGGAAGCCAGCCGGGCCGAGGTCGCGGTGGCGGCGCTGTGCCGGCGCTAGGGCTATCCGGTGCAGGTGAAGCAGTGGCTCGAGATGGCCGACGAGGCCCTGGAAGAGCTGGGCTTCATTCCGCCGGAGGACGGCGAGGACGATGAGGATGATCCACCCGAGCCCCGCTCCGCGGCTCCCGGCCACCGCAAGCCGCCGGACACGGGATGACCGCGTAGGTTGGGTTCGCGCTTTGCGAACCCAACATGTCGCCGTCGTCGCGGCCCCCGATCCTGTTGGGTTCGCATCGCGAACCTAACCTACAAAAACCGGATGACTTTGCCTCTCCCGCCCTGCGGGAGGGGCCGGAGGTGCTTGCGCCTCCGCATCCGCTCAGCCCCTGCCCGGATGCACTGACCTGACCCGGCCTCCATTCACTCCGTTCTGGCCGGCCAGGCCTGCCTCCGCGTTCGCGCAGATGCTGTTGTCACAGGATCAAGCGCTTCCGCCGTGAGACGAGGCGGAACGTCCAGTTCTCACCAGCGCACCATCCCGCCATCGACATTCAGCGTCTGCCCGGTGATCCAGCGCGCGTCGTCGGAGGCGAGGAAGGCAATGGCCGGGGCGATGTCGCGCGGCTGGCCCTGGCCGGGGATCGCCTGCAGCATCTCGACGAAGCCGAAGGCCTGGGCGTGCGGGCTGGCCATAACGCCGTCCGATGCCGTCAGCCCCGGCGTCACCGCGTTCACGGTGATGCCGTGCTTGCCCAGCTCGGTCGCCAGCGCCCGGGTGAAGCCGAAGACGCCGCCCTTGGCCGCGACATAGGCCGCCATGTTCGGCGTGCCGGCGAAGAGGGTGTTGGAGCAGATGTTGACGATGCGGCCCTGGCGGCCGTCGCGCCGCATCAGGTCGGAGGAGGCGCGGGACATCAGGAACACGCCGGTCAGGTTGACCGCGACGATCCTGTTCCAATGCGCCAGGTCGACGTCGTCCCAGGCGATGAAGGGCACGATCGCGGCGTTGTTGACCAGGATGTCGACGCCGCCGGCCCGCGCCGCCACCGTCTCGTGCAGCGCCGTCACCGAAGCGGGATCGGAGACGTCGCAGGTGACGGCGAAGCTGTCGTTCCCCAGCGCCGCGGCCACCGCTGTCGCGCCGTCGGCATTGATGTCGGCGACGACGATGCGCGCCCCGTCGGCCGCCAGCCGCTCCGCGATCGCCCGGCCGATGCCCTGCGCCGCCCCGGTCACGATCGCGACCCTGCCCGAAAGATCCGAAGCCATGTCCCTGTTCCTTTTCTTTGATTGTCAGCCGGCGTCGATCGCCGCCATGGCCGCCGCCACGCCGCGGCCGATATCGACCTTGTGGCCGAGCGCGCCGAGCGCCCCGCCGAGCGCGCTGATCGCCACCACGGCGTAGAGCGACTGGGCGGTCGGCCCCATATGGCCGATCCGCACCAGCTTCCCCAGCGTCTCGCCGCGGCCGGAAGAGAAGGCGACGCCGTAGCGGTCGCGCGCGACTCCGCGCAGCGCAGCGTCGGCCACGCCGTCGGGCACCCGCACCGCCGTGGTGGTCGGCGACGCGATGGCCTCGCGCGCCGGCCACAGTGCCAACCCCATCGCCTGCAGCCCGGCCCTGCAGGCCCGGGCGGTCAGCGCATGCCGGGCCCACACCGCCTCCGGCCCCTCGGCCAGGTACTGGTCCAGCGCCGCGTCCAGGCCGTTGACCTCGGCGACCGACGGGGTGAAGGGGAAGGGCCGGTCGCGCCGCCAGGCATGCTCCCAGTCCAGGATGCTCAGCATCGAGGCGCGGGGCGCGTCGGGATTGGCCTTCATCTTCTCCCAGGCGCGGTCGCTGACGCCGAGCAGGGTCAGGCCCGGCGCGCCGCCCAGGCACTTGTTCGGGCCGGTGACGAAGATGTCGGCGCGGCAGGCCTCCGGGTGCACATCCATGCCGGCGAAGGACGACACCGCGTCGACGATCAGGTAAGCGCCGTGCTCCGCCACGATCCGGCCGATCGCCTCGACCGGGTTGATCGTGCCGGACGGCGTGTCGTGGTGGCAGAGCGAGACGATGCGGATGTCGGGCCGCGCCTGCAGCATCCGGGCGACGGCCTCCGGGTCGATCACGTCGTTGTACGGCACCTCGATCTCCACCAGCTCGGCGCAGTACCGCTTGGCCCAATAGCCGAAGCCCTTGCCGTAGACGCCGGAGGCGAGGTTCAGCACCACGTCGCCGCGGGCGATCAGCGAGGCCGCCGCGGCCTCCAGCCCCAGCACCGGCTCGCCATGCAGGATCACCGGCGGGGTCGACAGGCGCATCGCCGCCCGCGCCTTCTCGTTGACCTGCTCGTAGAAGGCCAGGAACACCGGGTCGTAGTCGTAATGGATGGTGCGCGACAGCCCGCGCAGCACCGCCGGATAGGCGTCGACCGGACCGGAGGTGAGGGTGAAGACGGGCTCGCGCAACGTGGGCGTGGACATCGGGGAACTCCTGATCGGAGGCTCACTCCCTGCTGTCATTGCCGGGCTTGACCCGGCAATCCAGGAGCCACCCAGAGCCGCTCCGGCTGCCCCTGGATCCTCGGGTCAAGCCCGAGGATGACAAGAAAAGAGCTACCCGTAGAATTTCGGGCCGGTCCGGTAGTTCGGGAAGTTCGCGGGGTCGTGCGAGAACATCAGTTCCGCCTTCCGCTCCTCCGCCAGCTTGGCCAGGCGGCGCATCGAGGCGACGCCCGCGACCGGATCGATGTGGAACGAGGCCTGGCACAGCGTCTCCAGGCTCTTCTGGGTGTAGGCGGCGTCGATGGTGAACAGGATCGGCCGCCGGGTCTGGAACTCGACCAGCAGGCTGTAATGGCCGATGGCATGGCCGGGGGTGAACAGCAGGTGCACGCCCTTGGCCAGCTCGATGTCGCCCTCGACCGTCTCGAAGCGGGAATTGGCGTCGGTGGTGCCGGCCAGCAGCTGGTCGCCCTTGCCGCGGGCGGCGGCGGCCTCGGCCGAGAAGCTCAGGTCGGAATAGCCCAGCACCTCGAAGGGCTGCGGCGTCGCCGCCTGGGCGATCTCGTCCCGGTGGCACAGCTTCTTCGCGTGCGGGAAGTACTTGTTGCCGCCGACATGGTCGAAGTGGAAGTGCGAGTTGACGACGGTGCCGACATCCTTCGGCTCCAGCCCCAGGAGGCCGAGCGCGCCGGGGATGGTCTGCTCCTTGCTCTGCTGTGGCTTCTCGAAGGGCAGCACCTTCATCACATGGTCGTAATCGAAGCCGCTGTCGATCAGGAAGCGGCCCTCGGCATGCTCGACCAGGATGGAATAGACCGGGAAGCGGATCTCGCCGCCGGGCCCGCGGTTCCAGAAGACGTGGTAGCCGTCGAGGACGAGCGAGCCGCCGTCGAGCAGATAGACCTTGGTGTCTGTCATGGGTTCCTCCGGAAGAGTCTCAGCGGGCGCCTCGGACATAGGGCAGGCCCAGCGCCGCGGGCAGGCTGGCGCGCCGCCCGAACAGCACCAGCACCGTCATCACCGCGGCGAAGGGCAGCATCTGGATCACGTCGGTCGGCACGTCGACGCCCGCGACCTGCAGCGCCGTGGTCAGCGACAGGCAGGCACCGAACAGCAGGGCGCCGAGCAGTACCCAGACCGGCCGGCCGCGCGCCAGCATCGCCAGCACGATGCCGATGAAGCCGGCGCCGTTGGTCATGAACGGGATGAACAGGCCGGCGCCGATATTGGCCAGGAAGGCGCCGCCGATGCCGGCCAGGGCGCCGGTCGCCAGCACCGCGACGGTGCGGATCGTGATCACGTCGACCCCGGCGGCATCCAGCGCCGCCGGCTTGTCGCCCGCCGCCTGCAGGTCGAGGCCCAGCGCAGTGCGCCGGAACACCCAGGCCAGGACGAAGACCAGCGCGACCGCGAGATAGACCACCGGGTGCCGGTCGAACAGGGACGGGCCGATCACCGGGATCGCCGACAGCAGCGGGATCGGCAGGGTGGCGGCACCCTCCAGCCGCGGATAGCTCTGGGCGAACTGGAAGAAGTGGAGCAGGGCGGTCAGGCCCTCGGCGCCCAGGGTCAGGGCGATGCCGATGACGATCTGGTTGAGGCCGAGCCGGACGCAGAGCAGCGCCATCAGCAGGGCGACCAGCAGCCCGCCGCCGGCGCCGCCGAGGAAGCCGAGCCAGATCGACCCGCTGGAATAGGCGACCAGGAAGCCGAGATAGGCGCCGGCCAGCATCATGCCCTCGATGCCGACATTCAGCACGCCGGCCTTCTCCGAGATCTGCTCGCCCAGGCCGGCCAGCAGCAGCGGTACGCCGGCGGTGATGGCGCCGAGCACCAGCGAGGTCAGGAAGGCCTGGGTGAGAAGACCGTCCATGCTCAGGCCCTCATCCGCTCGCGGCGCCGGTGGTCGACATACTCGACCAGCGCCAGGACGATCAGCAGGATCGCCATCACCACCAGGGTGAAATAGTGCGGCACGCCCAGCCGCCGCGCCGCGCTCTCGCCGCCGATCGACAGGACCGAGAACAGGAAGACGAAGGCGATGCTGGCGAAGCCGTTGAACCGGGCCAGGAACACCAGCGGGATCACCGCCAGCCCATAGGCCGGGTTCCAGTCGGCCCGGACATTGCCCTGCACGCCGATGATGTCGACCGCGCCTGCCATGGCCGCGAGCCCGGCCGAGATGGCGAAGACGGCGACGGTCAGCCGCGGCACCGGCAGCCCGGCATGCACCGCGGCGCGGGCATTGGCGCCGACCACCCGCAGCTTCAGCCCGAAGGCCGTGCGGGTCATCATCAGATGCACCAGCACGACGGCGACGAGGCCGAGCACCAGGCCGCCGCTGATGGTGCTGCCGAACAGCCGCGGCAGCCGGTCGTCCACCGCCAGGGTGCGGGTCTGCGGCACGGTGGTGGCCGGGTCGCGGAAGGCCAGCTTCACCAGCACATTGGCGAAGGAGGTGCCGAGGAAGGTCATCATCAGCGTGGTGATGATCTCGTTCACCCCCTGATAGGCGCGCAGCAGCGCCGGCAGCAGCGACCAGGCGGCGCCGACCGCCGCGGCCAGCACCAGGCATAGCGACAGGGCGACCCAGCCCGGCAGCACCGCCGCCAGTGGCGGGCCGGCCGCCGCGACGATCACCGCGGCCAGCAGGAACTGCCCGTCGGTGCCGAGATTCCAGATCCCGGCCCGGAAGGCGACGATCAGCCCGGCGGCCAGGAACAGCAGCGGCGCCATCCGCGACAGCGACGCCTGCAGCCCGAGCCAGGACAGCAGGCCGCGCTGCAGCACCAGCCCGTAATAGGCCAGCGGGTCGGTCCCCAGTGCCAGCAGCACGCCGCCGGACAGCAGCAGCGCCGCCAGGATCGGCACCAGCGTGACCAGCGCCCAATGCAGCGCGGCGGCAACCGCGCCGGAGGTTGCGGGCGGCTTCTGCGCGGGGGCCGTGCCGTTCACCGCATCCGCCATCATGGCCCCGCCCCGATCATCAGCTCGCCCACGCGGCGGCGGGCCTCGTCGTCATTGGCGACGGTGCCGGCGATCCGGCCGTGCGACATCACCGCGATCCGGTCCGCCAGCTCCAGCAGCTCCTCGAGATCGGTCGAGATCAGGATGGTGGCGACGCCGGCCTCGGCGGCGTCGCGGATCCGCCGCCGCGCGGCGATAGTGGTCTGCAGGTCGAGGCCGTAAGTCGGCTTGCTGTAGATCACCACCCGGGCGGCGCCGGACAGCTCGCGCGCCAGCAGCACCTTCTGGATGTTGCCGCCCGACAGGCGACCGATGGGCGTGCGGATTCCCGGAGTGCGCACGTCGAAGGCGGCGACCAGGGCGCGGGCGTGGCGGTCGATCTCATCCGGGCGCTCCAGCCCGCGCGACCAGAACGGCGCCTCGCCGATCTGCTTCAGCAGCAGGTTCAGTGAGACGGGAAACGACCCGACCGTGCCCTCGCCCAGCCGGTCGTCGGTGACGTAGCGCAGACCCAGCCGGCGCCGTGCGCCGAGATCCAGCCGGTCGATCGGCCGGCCGTCCAGCAGCACCGTGCCCGCGCTCGCCGGCCGCTGACCGGCCAGCGCCTCGGCCAGCTGCGCCTGGCCATTGCCGTCGATCCCGGCGATGCCCAGGATCTCGCCCGGCGCCACCGCCAGCGCGACATCGGCCACGGCCGCCGCGCCCTGGCCGGGCACGCTGAGGTCGCGGACCACCAGAAGCGGCGCCGCGGAGCGGGCAGGGGGGCGCCGCCGGCCGCCCACCTTGGGTTCGTCGGTCGCGGCAGCGCCGAACATCAGATGCACGATCTCGGCCGTGGCCGCGCGCTCGTCCAGCGCCCGCAGCCGCTCGGGCGGGATCTCGCCGACCTTGCGCCCGAGGCGCAGGATCGAGATGCGGTCGCCGAAGTCGAACGCCTCCTTCAGCTTGTGGGTGATGAAGATGACGGCGATGCCGCGCCCGGCCAGCCGCCGCATCAGCGCGCCCAGCTCCTCCACCCCCTTCGGCGTCAGCATCGCCGTCGCCTCGTCCAGAATCAGCACCCGGCTGCCGCGCAGCAGCGCGCGCACGATCTCCGCCTGCTGCTGCTCGCCCAGGGACAGCGCGCCGGTGACGGCATGCGGGTCGATCGACAGGCCCAGCCCCTCGGCGGTGCGGCCGAACTCGGCGGCCAGGCGGGCGCGGTCGGGCCGGCGCCACCAGGGCAGGCCGAGCGCCAGGTTCTCCACCACGGTCAGGGTCGGGGCCAGCATGACGTGCTGGAACACCGTGCCGATGCCCAGGCCGAGGGCATGGCGGGGGGAGGCGATGGGCTGCTCGCGCCCGTCAACCAGCATGGTGCCGTCATCCGGCTGCAGCAGGCCGGACAGCATGGCGATCAGGGTCGACTTGCCGGCCCCGTTCTCGCCCAGCAGCACATGCACCTCGCCGGGCCGGATCGCCAGGTCGACCTGATCGTTGGCGACGACGCCGGGGAAGCGCTTGGTGATGCCTCGCAGCGCGAGGATCGGCGCGCCGGGCTCCGGTGATGCGGTCATGGTTCCATCGTTCCGCCGCCCGCCGGGATGTCCCGGCGGGCTCCTCGGGCCAGCTTACTGCGCTGTTGCGGACACGTCCGACATCAGCGCCCGGACCGCCGCCGCATCCCACACCGGCTCGACCTTCAGCTTGCCGCCGACGATGTCGCCGCGCAGCGCCGTGATCTGGGCCCAGACGTCGTCGGGAATCGCCTTGGTCTTCAGCAGCTGCACGGAATCGTCGGCCAGCCCGATGGCGTAATGCTTGGTGCCGAAGCTGCCGGCCTTCAGGTCGGCAATCATCGCCGCATAGACCGGGGTGATGTTCCAGACGACGGAGGACAGCAGGTTGCCCTTGTCGATGCTGGACTTGTCGCCGATCACGTCGATGAAATAGACCTTGCCGCCATCGGTGGCCTTGCTGGTCTCGACCGCCTGGATCATGCCGAAGCTCGACCCGTTGCCCTGGCCGAAGATGATGTCGGCGCCGGCGGCGATCACCGATTCCGTCACCCGCTTGCCGCCGGCCGCGTCGCTGTAGGCCGCCGGGCCGATCACGGCGTAGCGGATCTTCACCGCCGGCTTCTCCGCCTTCACGCCCTGGGCGAAGGCGGCGGATTGCGAGTTCCATGACGGCGGCTCGCCCGACACCACGATGCCGACCGTGCCGGTGCGGGTCATCTTCGCCGCCAGCCGGCCGGCCAGATAGGCGCCCTCATGGCCGCTCAGCGTGTAGTCGGCGATCAGGCCCGGCTTCAGCAGGTCCGGCCGGTCGACGATCGCCACCGGCACGCCGGTCTCGGCCGCGATCTCGGGGGCGGAGGTGTTGTAGCCGCTGGCATGGGCGATCAGCAGGCTGGCCCCGTCCGCCACCAGCTCGCGCATCGTCGCGCGGACGTCGCCATAGCCGAGGCCCTCGGCCACGGTGACCTTGACGCCCGCCTTCTCGCCGGCCGCCTTCGCCGCGGTGACGCCCTGCTGGTTCCAGCCGAAATCGGTGCCCTGCTCCGGCGTCAGGATGGCGATGCTTTTGACCTCGCCGGCCGACCCCGCGGTCGAGGCCAGCGCCAGCAGCAGCGCGCCGAGGCTGGCCTTGATCATCATGGTCTTCAACATATCGCAGCTCCCTGTTTGTTGTTTTCTGAAGGCGATCAATACATGTTTTATTCTTGTTGTATTGCGGCGCGATTTAGTATTGTTTTTGTTGCAACCCATCCTTCCGAGGTCATGCGGTGATACGCTTCCTTCCGTCGTTCGCGCTGGTGCTCGCGTCCCTGCCGGCCTTCGGTGCCGGGCATGGGCCGGACGGGCTGACCGAACGCGAATTCCGGGCGGAGAATCGCGGCGACGGCCGGATCGCCTGCGGCGCCGCCATCGCCCATTGGTACTCGGTCGATCTCGGCCAGGCCGGGCCGGGCGGCGCGGTCAGCGCCCGGCTGTGGTTCGACCCGGCCGGCGGCACGGTGTACCTGCTCAACGACAAGCAGGACCGGCTGCCGGTCGAGGCGCTGTGGTGCGGCGTGGCCGGCCGCAGCTGGGCCACCCGCAGTCCGATCGACCTGCCGCGCCATGCCGGCCCCGTGGCCGCAGGGGCCCCGATCGCGGTGGAGTGCGCGCCGGACGGCGAGCGGCTGGTCTGCCGCTGAGTCATTCCCGCCCCTCCAGGATCCGCCGCACCGCGACCAGGCGCCGGGCGCGCTCGGCCTGCAGCTCGCGGATCTGGTCCGACGTGTAGGGGAAGATGCCCTCGCCGCTCTTGATCCCCAGCTTGCCGGCCCGGGTGCGGTCGGTGACGTAGCCTGCCACGTCCTTGCGGTCGGACAACTCGGCGTTCAGGAAGCCGGCGACCGACTGGTAGATGTCCAGCCCGGCCATGTCGAGCAGCCGCATCGGACCGACCACGCTCAGCTTGTAGCCGATGCCCCAGGACACGCAGGTGTCCATGCCCTCCTCGTCGATCACCCCCTGGTCGACCAGGTCGATCGCCTCGCGCAGCAGGGCATAGAGGATGCGGTTCTCGACGAAGCCGGGCACGTCCTTCTTCACCACCACCGGCAGCAGCTTCAGCGACCGGATCAGCCCGGTGATGAAGGCCACAGTCGCCGGCGCGGTGTGCCGGCCGGCGATCACCTCGATCATCGGGATGATGTGCGGCGGGTTCGACCAATGCATGCCGACCAGCCGCTCCGGATGCGACAGGAAGCCCTGCAGCGTGGTGATCGGGATGCCGGAGGTGTCGGAGGCAACGATGGTCTCGGTCGGCAGCAGCGGGTCCAGCGCGCGGTAAACCTGCGCCTTGATCTCGACCTTCTCCGGCACGTTCTCGATCACGAGGCCAGCCCCGGCGACGGCCCCGGCCAGGTCGTCGTGGAAGCTGACCGCGCCCTCGCCCGACTCCGGCGGGGCGATGCCCAGCCGGTCCAGCACCGATCCGGCCTGCGGGATCGCCGTGCGGGCGCGCTCGATCGCGGCCGGGACGGTGTCGTGCACCCGGACAGCCATGCCGCCGCGGGCAAGCGTCGCCGCGATCCCCGGCCCCATGGTGCCGAGGCCGATCACCGCGACCTGGAGGCTGCTCGGCATCGTCGTCCTCCGCCGCTCAGGGCTTCAGATAGGCGTCGGTGAAGGCGGCGTCGGCCGCCACCGTGCCCTTCAGCGCGCCCTGGTCGGTCAGCACCTTGATCGTATTGGCCCATTTCTCCTGGGTCATCCAGCCCAGGCCGTTGGCCTTGGTGTCGGCGTCGCTGAAGGTGTGGTCGATATCGGCCTGCAGCTGCGCCGCCAGCACCTCCTCCTTGCCGGCATAGCCCGGCGCCGCCTTGGCGGTAATCGCCGCGGCCTCCTTGGGGTGCTCGGCGGTGAAGCGGAAGGCCTCGAGATAGGCGGCGACGAAGCGCTTCACCACATCCGGCTTGTCCTTGATCATGGCCTCGGAGGTGAACAGGCCGGAGCCGTAGACGTCGTAGCCGTAATCGGCACCGAGAAGGATGCTGAGCGAGCCCGGGCCCCCGGCCTTGGCCTCCAGCTCCGGTACTTCGGCATCGATGTAGCCCGGCACCGCGTCGACCCGGCCGAGCAGCAGGTAGCTCTCATAGGGCGGCGACACGCTGCTCATCTTCATGTCGGCCTCGGTCATGCCGTTCGCGGCCAGGAACGCCTTGTAGAAGATATAGGTCGACCCGGCGGGATGGATGCCGATGTTCAACCCCTTGATGTCGGCCGGGGTCTTCAGCTGGCGGCTCTTGGCCAGGGCGATCATGCCGATCGGCGAGCGCTGGTTGACCGCGGCCAGCGCCACCACCGGCACGTTCTGCGACCGCGCCACCGCCAGAGTCGGCAGGTCGCCGAAGCCGAAATCCGCGTTGCCGTTCGCCACCAGCCGCATGGCGTCGGGCGACCCGGTGCCCTTGCGGACCTCGGTGACCTCGATTCCGTTCTGGGCGAAATAGCCCTTCTCCTTGGCCACGAAGAACATGGCGTGGTTGCCCCGCACCACCCAGTCGAGCTGCACGCTCACCTGGTCGGCGGCCAGGGCCGGGCCCGCCAGCACCGCCAGCGCCAAGCCCGCCAGGGCTCCACAGACCGATCTCCTCAGCATCTTCAGCCTCCCGCGGCCTTTTGGGTTTTGACGATCAGGCGGACCGCAGCGCCGGATCGAATTTCGGCGCCCAGGGCACCACCAGCCGCTCCAGCAGCTCCATCGCGTAGTAGAAGACGACCCCGACCACCGACACGACCAGCAGCGCCGCGAACACCATCGGCGTGTCCAGCTGGGTCGAGGCGAACTGGATCAGGTAGCCCAGGCCCGCCGAGGCGCCGGCGAACTCGCCGACGATGGCGCCGATGACGCTGAAGGTGACGGCGATCTTCAGCCCGGCCATCAGCTGCGGCAGGGCGTAGGGGATCTGGATGCGCAGCAGGATCGTGGTCCGGCTGGCGCCGACCGACCGCATCAGCGACAGCAGGCCGGGCTCCGCCGCCTCCAGCCCGGCCAGCATCGACAGCGTGACCGGGAAGAAGGCGATCACCAGGATCAGCCCGACCTTCGGCGCCAGGTCGTAGCCGAACCACAGGATGAAGATCGGCGCCAGCGCCACCTTCGGCACGGTCTGGAACAGCACGATCAGCGGGTACAGCGCCCGGCCGAGCAACCGGAACCGGGCGATGACCATGGCCAGGGCGATGCCGACCGCGGCCGCGACCAGGAAGCCGACCAGGATCTCGACCGCGGTGACCTGCGTCGCCTCCCACAGCGGCCCGGCCTCGCGCAGCAGCGTCGCCCCGATCGCCGAGGGCGTCGGCAGGATGTAGCTGGAGACGTCGAAGATCCGGATCGCCGCCTCCCAGACCGCGATCGTGATCAGCAGCAGCACGACGGACGGCAGCCACCCCGACGTGGCAGAACTCCGGCGGGCCAGGACCGTGGCGTCGCTCATGGCCGACCCCTGGTCGCGTGACCCTGGATCAACAGCGACCGCAGCCGGCTCTCCATCGCCCGGAAGCGCGGATCGGCGTAGCTGTCCTCGCCGCGCGGATAGGGCAGGGGAATCTCGAGGCTGTCGATGATCCGGCCCGGCCCGACGCCCATGACATGGACGTGGCGCGACAGCAGCACCGCCTCGTCGATCGAATGGGTGACCAGCACGATGGTCTTGCCGGTGCGTTCCCAGATCTCCAGCAGCGACCGGCTCATCTCCTCGCGGGTGATCGCGTCGAGGGCGCCGAAGGGCTCATCCATCAGCAGGATGTCGGGCTCCAGCGTCAGGGCGCGGGCGATGGCGACGCGCTGGCGCATGCCGCCCGACAGCTGGTTCGGCCGCTTGGCCTCCGCATCCTCCAGCCCGACCAGCCGCAGCATCGCCCGGGCGTGCTCCAGCACCTCGCCCCGGGACAGCGACCGGTCGGCCACCTCGCGCAGCAACGCCGCATTGTCGAGCGCGTTCTTCCAGGGCAGCAGGTTCGGCTCCTGGAACACCAGCCCGATGATCCGCCGCCGCACCGCCTCCCCAGGCGCCAGCCCGGCGACGCGGACCCGGCCCTCGGTCGGCGGCACCAGCCCGGCCAGCACCTTCAGCAGCGTGCTCTTGCCGCAGCCGGACGGGCCGATCAGGCAGACGAAGGATCCCCGCGGCACGCTCAGGCTGATGTCGCGCAGCACCTGCTGGCGGATGCCGAGGATGTCGAAGGTCACCGACACGCCCTCGACCGCGATCTGGGCGGTGTCGGGCGACGGTGCCGCCGAGGGCTCCTTCAGTCTTGTCACGGGCATGATCCAGCTCTTCCCATCCCGTCCTTCCGTATCAGGCGCCGCTTATCCCGCCGTCGCCTTGCGGAACGCCGGCCGGGTCTCCAGCGCCGCCAACCAGCGGTCGAGATTGGCGAAGGCCGGCCGGTCGATCGGAAAGCCTAGGCAGCGCTTCAGGACCGGCCCCAGCGCGACATCGGCGACGGTCAGCCGGTCCAGCGCGAACCAGTCGCGCCCGGCCAAGTGCCGGTCGGCGATCGCCAGCAGCTCCGCCAGTTCCTTCGCCTGTGCCGCGAATTCGGCGCCGCGCTCCTCCGGCGGCTTCTTCGCATCCTTGAAGATGGCGACGTACAGGCCGTTGACGCTGGCCAGCAGCCAGTCCATCCAGCGCTCGACATCGGCCTTCTCGACCGGGGTTGCGCCGGTCAGGGCAGGGCCATACATCGCCGCCAGGTAGCGCAGGATGGTGTTCGACTCCCAGATCACCGTGTCGCCGGCGACCAGGGTCGGCACCTTGGCGTTCGGGTTCAGCGCCCGGTATTCGTCGGTCTGGGTGTTGCCGAACTGGCGGCCGTAATCCTCGCGCTCATAGGCGACGCCGAGTTCTTCCAGCAGCCACAGCACCTTCTGGACATTGCCGGAGGTGTGCCGGCCCAGCAGTCTGATCATTCCGATTTTCCTTTCGCCGGGCTGTACGCGATGGCGTCCATCTCGACCTTGGTGTTGATCACGGCGCGCGCCTCGACCGTGGTCCGCGCCAGCACCGCATCTTTGAAGTATTCGGCGAAGACCTTGTTGTAGCGGCCGAAGTCGCGGGTATCCTCGAGATAGGTCGTGACCCGGACGACATCGGCCAGGGTGGCGCCGTCCTCGGCCAGCACCCGCTGGATCGCCTCGATCGTCGCCCGCGTCTCCTCCTCGATCGTGCCGTCGACCATGTTGCCCTCGGCATCCTTGCCGACCTGGCCGGAGACGAAGATGAAGTCGCCGGCCCGCACCGCGGGGTGGAACGGCAGGTTCGGATTCTTGCGGCCGATGGCGTAGCGCGGCGCAGCGTCTGCGGTGTCGGACAAGGCGGGTCCCCTTCAGAAGGCGCTGGTTTCGATGATGTCGACGCCGTTGATCCGGTCGATCAGGTAGATCAGGCCGCGATCGTCGATAGTGACATCGTTGGACGACGCCCGCTCCTCGCCGTCCGGCGGGTCGGGCAGGAAATGGCCGACCTCGCGCGGGGCGAAGGGGTCGGCGATATCGACCAACCGCAGCCCCTGCGCGAACCAGGCGAAGGGGATGACGGTGCCGGTGAAGCGCTCCGACGGCTGGTGGCAGCCGGTCATCGCCGGCTGCGGCGACCCGTCCCGGTCTAGCCCCGGCACCTGGAAGGTCGCGATCGGCAGCGGCAGCCGCTCATCGGTGATGTCGTAGATCCAGGTGAAGGCGGGCGGCGACGGCCGCAGCTTGGCCACGTCCTCGTCGGCCACCACCATGATCTTGCGGCCCTTCAGCAATTGCGGCACCGGCAGGCAGGTGTGGGTCGGGTGCGGGAAGGACGGGCTGGTGTTCAGCTGCGAGACCAGCTTCGGCCGCGCCATGTCGGCGATGTCGAGGATGAACAGCCCGTGATGCCAGTAGCTGACATACAGCCGGTCGCCCGCTCGGATCGGGTGGTGGCAGCGCGGCGACACCCATTCGGCCCAGGGATACTCCTCGCCGCCGCCGGTCCATTGGCCGGGGATCCACCAGCGCCCGACCTCCACCGGCCGGGCCGGGTCGATCAGGTCGAGGATCATGACGATGTTGCCGACATAGCCCTCGGCGGTCGGCGAGATATAGGCGTAGCGGCCGTCGAAATCGTAGCGGTGGACGCCGCGGCCGGCGGTCATCCATTTCGAGATCAGCTTCGGCGCGCTGGGCCGAGAGACGTCGTAGATGGCGATGCCGCCGCCGAATTCCTTCGGGCCGTTCTGCCCCAGCTTTTCGTGGTTGACGATCATGATGTCGCCGGACACCCGCACCTTGTGCGAGTGCCAGCCCTCGGGCAGCTCCAGCCGGGCAATCACCTTCGGGTGCCGCGGGTCGGCGACGTCGACGATGGTCGTGCCGCTGGGAGACCGCATATGGCCGATATACAGCGTCGTGCCCTCGACCCAGACCTGGCCGCCGCCGGGGCAGTCGATATGCGAGACGAGGGTGGTGTTGGCGGAATTCGGCAAAAGGGCCTCGGATCGTTCGAGGGAGGAGAGCGGCCGTCAGATCATGCGGACGACGTCGCCGCTGGCGTCGCGGCCCCATTTGCGGAACAGGCCGAAGGCCTTCTGCGCCGGCTCGTCGCTGGCCACGAACAGGATCGCGGGCTCGGTCTCCGACCCGTTCACATGCTCGCACCATGACCCGCCGGGCACCGCCAGCGTGTCGAACTCGCTCCAGTCGAAGCGCTTGCCGTCGACGATGGAATGGCCGCTGCCCTGGAACGGCGCCACCAGCAGGCTGGCGGTCTGGCGCAGCGGGCGCGTGCGCTCGCCCGGTCGCAGCATCTGGGCGAAGAAGGTGATGGTCTTGAACACCGGCCCGCCGGTAAGCGGGTCGACATATTCGATCATCAGCGCCTCATACGGGTCGCCGTCCCAGTCCTTGAACCGCTCCAGCTGCTCGCGCATCGCGTCCCAGCGATAGACATACATCGGCGATGACAGGCCGGAGCCGCGGTGGTGGTCGATGAAGCGCGGCCGCAGCCCGCCGGCGCCGTAGACGCGGGCGGAATAGTCGCTGGGGAAGCGGGCGCTCTGCACCTTCTTGGCGACGCCGCTCTCGGCATAATCGTGCTCGAAATAGACCGCGTTCAGGGTCTCGACCAGCGGCAGGTCCAGGACCGACAGGTTGACTGCCGGCTCGTCGCCCATGTTGCCGTGGTTGTGCCAGGCGTCGATCGGCGTCAGCACCATGTCGCCCGGGCCGAAGGTGATGTCCTCGCCCTCGACGCCGGTGAAGTTGCTCTTGCCGGTCAGGCCGAAGCGGATGGCGCTGGGCGAATGCCGGTGCGGCGGCATCACCTCGTTCGGGTCGTTCAGCCGATAGGCGGTGTACATGGTGCTGACCGTGGCCCGCCGCGGCGACAGGCCGGGATTGACCAGGATCAGCGAGCGCCGCTCGGAATCGTCCATATGGATCAGCTCGGCGGAGCGCTGCAGGATCGGCGCGATGTCGTCCTTGTAGCTCCACAGGAAGGGCAGCGCCTTCTGGGTGCCCATCAGCTGCTTGATCTCGTCGTGATCGATTTCGGTCGAGCTGGCCCAGAACGGGAACATGTTCTTGGTGAAGACGTCGTCGTAGAGCGCCTTCAGGGCGGCATCGCGATTGGACGCCGATTGCGCCGCGGCACGTGTGTCCGTCATGTCGCTCCCCTGTCTCGGATCGTTTGTCCGGCCTTAGCCATGACGGTATGCCCGCTGGCCGACCGTTTCAACCATATTATTTGGTTGAGCGGCATATGGTTGATGATTGGTTGGTTCATTGGTTGGGATTGCAGCCGGCGCCAAGGTCGGCACGCCGCGGATCAGGTCGGCGGCGCGCTCGGCGATCATCAGCACCGCGGCGTTGATGTTGCCGCAGGTCAAATCGGGCATCACCGCGGCGTCGACCACGCGCAGCCCTTCGGCTCCATGCACCCGCAGCTGCGGGTCGACCACCGCGCCGTCGTCGGCCGACACGCTCATGCGGCAGGTGCCGAGCGGGTGGTGCACGGTGATCGAGCTGGCGCGGATATAGGCGTCGATCTCGGCATCCGTCGCCTTGGCCGAGCCGGGCGCGGATTCGCGGGCGACGAAGCGGGCCATCGGGCCTTGCGCCATCACCTCCCGCGCCATCCGGATGCCGGCGCGCAGGCTGCCCCAGTCGGCGTCGGTCGCCAGGAAGTTCTGGCGGATCACCGGCGCCGCCATCGGGTCGGCCGAGGCGAGGGAGACGGCGCCGCGGCTCTCCGGCTGGATCGCCACCACGCGGCAGGCGAAGGCGTCGGTGAAGGGCTGTTTGAACGGCTTGAAATAGGGCCAGGCGCCGAGCGGCGCCGCGGTCAGCAGGAACTGCACGTCGGGCAGCGCCGCCTCGGCCCGGCTCTTCAGGAAGGCGACGATGCCGCCCGGCACATCGGCGGCAAAACCCTTGCCGAAGGCATAGGCCTTGCCGAGTTCCAGCGCGATCCGGTCGGCCCGCATCATGCGGTGGAACGGCCCCGGCTCACGCCGCTGGTACATCAGGATGGTCGAGACGTGGTCCTGCAGGTTCTGGCCGACGCCCTTGAGCGGGATGCGGGTGCCGATGCCCTGCGCCGCCAACTGCGCCGGGTCGCCGATGCCGGACAGCATCAGCAGCTGCGGGCTGTTGATCACGCCGCCGGACAGGATCACCTCGGCATCGGCCCAGGCGGTCAGGATTCTCCCGTCCTTCATATAGTCGACGCCGACCGCACGGGTGCCCTCGAACAGCACGCGGGTGACCATGGCGCCGACCGTGACCGTCAGGTTCGACCGGGCCAGCGCCGGCCGCAGATAAGCGGTGGCGGCGCTGCAGCGCCGGCCGTCGCGGATCGTCATCTGCAGCCGGCCGAAGCCCTCCTGCCGGGCCCCATTGTAATCCTCGGTCCAGCCATGCCCGGCCTGCTGCCCGGCGGCGGCATAGGCGTCGAGCAGCGGGTCCTGGTAGCGGCAATGCTGCACCCGCATCGGGCCGTCGCCGCCGCGCCAGGCATCGGCGCCGCCCTCCCAGGCTTCGAGGCGCCGGAAATAGGGCAGGGCGTGGGCGTAGGACCACTCGTCCAGTCCGGACGCGGCCCAGCGGTCGTAGTCGCCGCGATTGCCGCGGACATAGGCCATGGCGTTGGTGGAGGACGAGCCGCCGACCACCTTGCCGCGGGCGCATTCCACCCGGCGGTTGTCGACATTGGCCTCGGGCTCGTTGAAGTAGCCCCAGTCGTGCAGCCGCTTCTGCAGGATCTTGCCCCAGCCCAGCGGGATGTGGATCCAGGGGTCGCGGTCCCAGCCGCCGGCCTCCAGCAGCAGCACGCGGCGGCTCGGATCCTCGCTCAGCCGGGCGGCGAGGACGCAGCCGGCGGAGCCGGCGCCGACGATGATCGTGTCGTAGCCTGCGGCGGGGGTCACCGGAAGCCTCCTGTCGGGGGTGCGCCGGTCTGGGCGACGCTTGCTGGACTCAACTCGACCATCGCCAACCATTCTTGTCAACCATGGTAAATGGTTGCTATGGTGGCCCATGGGGTCGGGACTGCCGATGGGCGGATCGGCCGCGGGAAAAGACGCCAAGAACCAAGCCAGAGAGACCAGGATGAACCGATCGGCGCCTTTCGATCACCACAACGCCGACGATCAGACGCCAGATCCCTCCAGCCGTGACGACAGTCTCGCCGAGCTCGTCGCGGCGGTGCGCGGCATCCTCGCTACTGGCCAAGGCAAGCCGTCCGAACGGGCCCTGGCGGAGCGGCTGAACGTCAAGCGCCACCGGCTGCGGCAGGCGCTCGACCAACTGCGTGCGGCGGGGGAGCTGGAGCCGGCGCGGGCCGGGCGGCCGCGGACCACGGCAGCGCGGCGGGGCGACGACCTCGCCCGCGACACCAACCCGGTCGAGATCATCGAGCTGCGCATGATGCTGGAGCCGGCGCTGGCCCGGCTGGCGGCGCTACGCGCCTCGCCCTTCGAGATCATGCGCATCCAGCGCGCCGCCAGCACGCCGCCGGGGGCCTCGGCCGGGGCGATTGACCTGTCCTTCCACAAGGCGGTCGCGGCCGGCGCCCGCAACAGCCTGGCGACCGAGCTTTATGCCCTGATCCGCGAGGTGGCCACCGACGCTCGCCTGCGCTTCGGCAACAGCGACAACCCGAGCTGCCCGAACCGGCTGCGGCAGCGCGACGCCGAGCACAAGGCCATCGCCGACGCCATCGCCGCGCGCGACCCGGACGCGGCGGAGCAGGCGATGCGCGCTCATCTCGGCGCGGTGCAGCGCCAGATCCTCGACCGCCTCGGCCCCGGCATGGCCGTGGCGTGATGCTGCGCTCAGGCCGGTGGTCAGACCCTTACTCGTCATCCCGGGCGCGGCGCAGCACGGAGTGATGCGCTGCAGACCCGGGATCTCGTCCAGGATTGCGCCGAGGTCCCGTGTCTGCGCAGCGGCACTTCGCGCCGCAGCGCGCACGGGATGACGATCGGTTATTGAGACCAGGAGCGCGCATGGCCGGTTTCGACGTGCTGGTGATCGGTGCCGGCTCCGCCGGCTCGGTGGTGGCGGCGCGGCTCAGCGAGGATCCGAGCCTGTCCGTTGGCCTGATCGAGGCCGGGACGATGCCGTCCGACCCGGATATCGCCGTGCCCGCGCAATGGCCCTTCCTGCAGGGGCGGGCCTATGACTGGGCCTACCGCACCGTGCCGCAGCCGGGCACCGCCGGCCGCGTCCATGACTGGCCGCGTGGCCGCATCGTCGGCGGCTCCAGCTGCCTGCACGCCATGGCGCATGTCCGCGGCCATCCCGACGATTTCGCGCCCTGGGCCGCGGCCGGCGGGCCGGGTTGGTCTCACGAAGGGTTGCTGCCGGCATTCCGCCGCAGCGAGAGCTTCTCCGGCGGTGTCTCGGCCGTGCATGGCGATGACGGGCCGCTGGATGTGCTGCTGCCGGATCAGCAGATCCATCCGCTGGTGCGCGACTATATGGCGGCCGGCCTGGCGATCGGCGCGCCCTGGCTCGGCGACCACAATGCCGGGCGGCTGGCCGGCGTGGCGCCGAACCAGCTGACGATCCGCGATGGACGTCGGCTCAGCGTCGCCGACGCCTATCTCGCGCCGGTCCTCGGCCGGCCGAACCTGACGCTGCTGACCGAGATCCTGGTCCATGAGCTGGTGCTGCAGGCCGGCCGCGCCCGCGGCGTCCGGATCACCCGGGACGGGGCGGAGGAGATCGTGACCGCCGACCGGGTCGTGCTCTGCGCCGGCACGGTCGCCTCGCCGCTGCTGCTGATGCGGTCCGGCATCGGCGACCCGGAGACCCTGCGCGATGCCGGCATCGCCTGCCGGCATGAGCTGCCAGAGGTCGGACGCAACCTGCACGACCATCTGCTGGCGGCCGGCAATGTCTACCGCGCGCGCCGGCCGGTGGCGCCGTCGCGGCTGCAGCATTCGGAATCGCTGATGTATCTGCACAGCGACGACCCGACCCGGGCGGAGGGGGCGCCGGATGTCGTCCTGGCCTGCGTCGTACTGCCGGTGGTGACCGAGGCCTTCACCCGGCCGGAGGCCGGAGCCGCCTACACCATCATGTGCGGCGTCACCCACCCGACCAGCCGCGGCGCGATCCGCCCCGGCGGCCCGTCGGTGGCGGATGCCCCGGTCATCGATCCCGCCTATCTCTCGACCGAGCACGACCGCCGGATTTTTCGCGCGGCGCTGCGCCTGGCCCGCCGGGTTGGCCGGGCCGCACCGCTGGAGGAGTGGAACGACGGCGAGATCCTGCCGGGACCGGGCGTGGAGGCGGATGCCGATTTCGACGCCTTTCTGGCCCGGGCGGCGATGACCCACCACCACCCGGTCGGCACCTGCAGCCTGGGGGCCGTGGTCGATGCGTCGCTCGCGGTGCGAGGCATCGGCGGCCTGTTCGTCGTCGACGCCTCGGTCATCCCCTCGATCACCAGCGGTCCGGTCAACGCCGTCGTGGTCGCGATCGCGGAAAGCTGGGCAGCCTCTGCGGACAGACGGTTTCCATAGATCCGATGTTTTCCGATTGACGCCGGTGCCGGTCGGGTAGAATGCGGGCTCTCGGCGGGGCGCCAGCGGTCTCCGCCTGAAGCCGAAGCGGAGCAGCACCGTGAGCACACTGACCCTCTCCTATGGCCGCGGCCATCTGCCGATCCGCCTGCCGGCGGGGGCGCAGGCGACGGTGGTGCGCAAGCAGCCGCTGCCGAAGCTGCCCGACCCGCAGGCCGCGATTGCCGGAGCGCTGGCCCAGCCGATCGGCGCGCCCGGGCTGGCCGAGTTGGCGCGTGGCCGGCGCAGCGCCTGCATCCTGATCTGCGATATCACCCGGCCGGTGCCGAACCGGCTGTTCCTGCGGCCGATGGTCGAGACCATGGTCGCCTCCGGCATCCCGCTCGACCGCATCAGCATCCTGGTCGCCACCGGCCTGCACCGCCCCAACCTGGGCGAGGAGCTGGCCGAGCTGGTCGGCGACCCCTGGGTGCTGGAGCATGTGCGGGTCGACAACCACGACGCCCGCGACGATTCCGCCCATGTCGATTTCGGCCGCACCGTCACGCGCGGCACGCCGGTGAAGATCGACCGGCAATTCGTTGAGGCCGACCTGCGCATCGCCACCGGGCTGGTGGAGCCGCATTTCATGGCCGGCTGGTCCGGCGGCCGCAAGGTGATCGCCCCCGGCGTCGCCCATCACGAGACCATCCGCACCTTCCACTCGGCGCGCTTCATGGAAGATCCGCTCGCGGTCCAGTGCAACCTGGTCGGCAACCCGCTGCATGAGGAGCAGCTGCAGATCGTCGGCATGCTGGGCGAGGTCTACGGCCTCAACACCGTGCTGGACGAGGACCGCGACCTGGTCTGCGTCACCTTCGGCGAGATCATCGCCAGCCATGCCGCGGCGGTCGATTTCGTCAGCGGCGCCACCCGCGTGCCGGTGCCGCGCAAGTTCAGGACGGTGGTGACCTCATCGGCCGGCTATCCGCTGGACAAGACCTACTACCAGACGATCAAGGGCATGGTGACGCCGCTCGACATCCTGGCGCCGGGCGGCACGCTGATCATCGCCTCGGAATGCTCCGAGGGCTTCGGCTCGCCGGAGTTCCGTGACGCCCAGACCCGGCTGGTCGAGCTCGGGCCGGAGCGGTTCCTGGCGACGCTGACGGCGAAGACGCTGGCCGAGATCGACGAATGGCAGACCGAGATGCAGCTGAAGTCGCTGCGCCTCGGCCGGGTCGAGCTCTACACCACCGGCCTCGGCGCGGCCGAGCGCGGCATCACCGGCACGGCGCTGGTCGACGACCTCGACGCCGCCATCGCCGCCAGCGTGGCCCGCGCGAACGACCCGGCAGTCGCGATCATCCCGGAAGGTCCGTACGTCATCCCGTACCATGCAGGCTGAGGTGGTCGGGCACGGATGGCGAGCATCTTCCGATTGCCTGTCCCGCCTGGCGGGAGAGGTCGGGCGTCCGCAGGACGACCGGGTGAGGGCTGGCCCGGGCCTCGACGAAGGGCCCTCACCCGGAGCCGCTTCGCGTCTCCGACCTCTCCCGCAAGCGGGAGAGGCAACACGTCACTGACTTGGCGGGATCGCCCGGGCTCAGCCCGCCTTCGCCTCGGACCGCAGGGCGGCGTAGCGGTCGCGGGCGCGGGTCAGGTGCACTCGCATCGCCCGGCGGGCGGCGGTGGCGTCGCCGGCGCGGATCGAGGCCAGGATTGCCTGATGCTCCTGCCCGACCCGGCGCAGATGGCGCTCGCGCTCCGCCTGCGACAGGGCGGCGACCGGGATGCGCTGGCGCGGGATGACCACGTTGAAGACGTCGAACACCTTGGCGAAATAGGCATTGCCGGTGGCGGCCAGGATGGCGCGGTGGACCGCCAGGTCCTCGCCCAGCCCGACCGTCTCGGCATCGGCCCCCGGCGCCGAGATCGCCGCCAGGAACGCCGCCTGCGCGGCCTCGATGCGCGCGAGCTCATCCGGGCTGCGCCTCTCGGCGGCCAAGCCGGCAGCTTCGACCTCGATGCTCAGCCGCAGCTCCAGCACCTGCAGCACGTCGCCGATCGATTCCAGCTTCTCCGCGTCGATGGCGAAGGACCGGGCCGGCATGGTCTCGGCCACGAAGGCGCCCAGCCCCTGGCGGGTGGTGATCAGGCCGCGGGCGCGCAGCGAGGCCAGAGCCTCGCGCACCACGGTGCGGCTGACGCCGGTGGCGTTGACGATGGCCTGTTCGGTCGGCAGGCGCTGGCCGGGGCCGAGGTCGCCGGACGCGATCTGCGCCTCCAGCGTCTCGACCAGGCCGGCGGTGAGGTTGGGGGCTTTCCGGATCGCAGCGAAAGCCGAGGAATGCGCGCTCATATCGTCCTTCAATCCTCACGCCTCGCGGTCCGCAGGATCGCAGCGCCGGCGGCGCGGTGCAAGGCCGGCGCCACGGCCGCCGCATTGTGAACCCGGCGGCAATCTGGAACAGTCCGGGCATGGAGCTGCATCTCGATCTGGTCGGCGGCCTGGCAGGCGACATGTTCATCGCCGCGATGCTCGACCTGTTCCCGGAGCGTGAGGTCGGGCTGCAGGACAGCTTGGCTCGCACCGGGCTGCTCGCCGGCGTCACCGCCCGGCTGGCGCCGCACAATGACGGCGTGCTGGCCGGCCGGCGCTTCCTGGTCGAGCGGACGGGCGGGGCAGGGGGCGGCCACGACCACGCCGCCTGGCGCCGGATCCGCGAGGGGCTGGAAGCATCGGCGCTGGACCCGGCCGTCCGCGATCACGCCATCGCCATCTTCCGCCACCTGGCCGAGGCCGAGGCGCGAGTGCATGGCGTGGCGGTGGAGGCCGTGAGCTTCCACGAGGTCGGGGCCTGGGATTCGATCGCCGACATCGTCGGCGCCGCGCATCTGATCGCCGCGGTGGGGGCGGCCCGCTGGACCGTGGGCGCCATCCCGCTCGGTTCCGGCCGGGTGCGCAGCGCGCATGGTCCGCTGCCGGTGCCGGCGCCGGCCACGGCGCTGCTGCTGCAGGGCTTCGCCGTGATCGATGACGGCGTCGGCGGCGAGCGCGTCACCCCGACCGGTGCCGCGATCCTGCGCCATCTCTGCGGCGACGCGGCCCGGCCGGCCCAGCCGCGGATCATGGGCGCAACCGGCATCGGCTTCGGCACCCGCATCCTGCCCGGCCTCAGCAACTGCGTCCGGGTGCTGCGCTTCGATCCGGTCGAGCAGGCACCGGGCTTCGCGACGGATGCGGTGCTGGTGGTGGAGTGCGAGATCGACGACCAGTCGGGCGAGGAGCTGGCGCTGGCGCTGGACCGGCTGCGGGCCCATCCGGCGGTGCTGGACGTGGTCCAGGCCCCGGTCTTCGGCAAGAAGGGGCGGATGATGGCCCAGCTTCGCCTGCTGGCGCTGCCGGAGGCACGCGACGAAGTGCTGCGCCTGTGCTTCGCCGAGACCACGACCATCGGCCTGCGTCATTCGGTGCAGGCCCGGGCGGTGCTGCCGCGGCGCATGGTCGAGGTCGCGGCCGGCGACCGGACGCTGCGGGTCAAGGCGGTCGACCGGCCCGGCGGGCGGACGGCCAAGGCCGAGGCGGACGACGTGGCCGACGTCGACGGGCACAAGGCGCGCAAGGCCCGGCGGCGGGCGGCGGAGGATGCGGTGGAAGAGTCATGAGTATGGATCGAACCCGGCTCGAGGATGTGCTGGACGGGCTCGGCCCGATCGCGGTGGCGGTCAGCGGCGGCGTCGACAGCATGACCCTGGCCGTGCTGGCCCATCGCCGGCGCCCCGACGCCGTGACCGTGGTCCATGCCGTGTCGCCCGCGGTGCCGCCGCTGGCGACCGCGCGGGTGCGCGACTGGGCCAGGCGCGAGGGCTGGGCCCTGACCGTGCTCGACGCCGGCGAATTCGCCGATCCGCGCTATCGCGAGAACCCGGTGAACCGCTGCTATTTCTGCAAGACCAACCTGTATGGCGCCATCGCCAGGCAGGTCGACGGCACCATCGTCTCGGGCACCAATCTCGACGATCTCGGCGAGTACCGGCCGGGCCTCGATGCGGCGCGAGAGCATGGCGTGCGCCACCCCTATGTCGAGGCCGGGATCGGCAAGGCCGGGCTGCGGGCCCTGGCGCGCGACCTCGGTCTCGGCGACCTGGCGGAGCTGCCGTCCTCGCCCTGCCTGTCGAGCCGGGTCGAGACCCTGATCCCGATCGAGCCGGAGATGCTGCGCATCATCGACGCGGTGGAGCAATTGGTGGCCAGCCGCCTGAAGCCGCGGACGGTGCGCTGCCGGGTCCGGGCCGCCGGGCTGGTGGTCGAGCTCGACCCCGGCAGCCTGGCTGGGCTGGGCGAGGCCGGGGCGGCGGCGCTGGAAGCGTCGATCCGCGCCGTGCTGCCGGACGCAGCCGCGTCGCGGCCGCTGGCCTTCGCCCCGTACCGGGTCGGCAGCGCCTTCGTCGGGGTGCCGGGATGAGCCGGGACGAGGTCATGCTCGATTTCGGCCGCGGCGGCCGGATCGGCCAGGACGAGGCGATCTATTGCGGCGAGAAATCTGCCGCCCAGATCGCCACGATCCTGGATCTGGCCGAGGCCGCCGGGGCCGGCCTGCTGCTGACCCGGCTGGACGCGGCGAAGCTGGAGGCCCTTTCGCCAGGCCATCGCGGCCGCATCGATTATTGCCCGGTGTCACGCACCGGCTTCTTCGGTCCGCTGCGGCCGGTCGCGGCGACGGGCCAAGTGGCGATCCTGTCGGCCGGCACCTCCGACATCCCGGTGGCGCGCGAGGCGGAGCGCACGCTGCGCCATGCCGGGCAGCAGGCCAGCCTGTTCAGCGATATCGGCGTGGCGGGGCTGTGGCGGCTGACCGATCGGCTGGACGAGATCCGCGGCCATCCGGTGGTGATCGTCGTCGCCGGCATGGATGCGGCGCTGGCCAGTGTCGTCGGCGGGCTGGTGGCCGGGCCGGTGATCTGCGTCCCGACCTCGGTCGGCTACGGCGTCGCCGCGGGCGGCCGGGCGGCGCTGGACGCGATGCTGGCCAGCTGCGCCCCGGGCCTGTCGGTCTGCAACATCGACAACGGCTATGGCGCCGCCTGCGCCGCGCTGCGCCTGCTCAACGGCGCGCGCCGCCTGCAGGAGCAGGCATAGGGTTTCGGCGCGGGGCGTCAGGCCGCCTCCACCCGGTGGATCAGGTTCATGATCCCTTCGCTCATCGCCCGGTAGTCGCGGGTGTTGGTGATCTCGCCCTCGATCCGGTAGGCGTTCATCACCACGATCCGGTCGGCCAGGGTGATCATCTCCGGCATATCGCTGGTGATCAGCAGGATCGCCGTGCCGGTCTCCGACAGCTCACGCAGCAATTCGTGCAACTCGGCCTTGGTCTTGATGTCGATGCCGACCGACGGCTCGTCGACGATCAGCACCTTGACCCCGGCGGCCAGCCATTTGGCGACGCTGATCTTCTGCTGGTTGCCGCCGGACAGGTTGCCGACCAGCTGGTTCAGCGACGGGGTGCGCACCGCCAGCCGCCTGATGAAGGGCTCGGTCTTCGCCCGCACCATGCCGTCGGTCAGGAAGCCGAAGCGGCGCGCCAGCCGGCGCCACACCGTGATGCCGGCATTCTCCAGCACCGAATGCATCAGCACGAGGCCTTCCTGCTTCCGGTCCTCGCTGACATAGCCGATGCCGACGCGGTGGATGGCGTCGGCGACGTCGCGGATCTTCGCCGGCTTGCCCTCGACCTCGACCGTGCCGGCCGTCACCGGGAACTGGCCCAGAATGCATTTCGCCAGCTCGGTCCGCCCGGCGCCGACCAGACCGTACAGGCCGACGATCTCGCCGCGGCGCAGGGTCAGGTCGACGCCGCGATGGCCGAGGCTGGTCGACACGCCCTGCAGCCGCAGCGCCGCCGAAGCCTGGGAATGGTCGCGCGCCGGCCAGTCGGCGATCAGCTCGGCCCGGCCGATCATCAGCCGCACCAGGTCCTGTCGGCCCAGACCCGCCATCGACCGGCTCTCGCAGGCGTTGCGGCCGTCGCGCAGCACTGTCACCCGGTCGCAGATCGCCTGCACCTCCTCCAGCTTATGGCTGACGAAGAGCATGCTGACGCCCTCGTCGCGCAGCCGGCGCAACAGGCCGAACAGGATGTCGGTCTCGTGCGGGGTCAGCGCCGCTGTCGGCTCGTCCAGCAGCAGCACGCGCGACTTCAGCGACAGCGCCTTGGCGATCTCGACCAGCTGCATCTTGGCGACGCTGAGCTGTGAGACCGGGATGCGCGGATCGATGTCGAGGTCCAGCACCTTTAGCCACTGGCGGGCATCGGCGTTGACCTTGGCGTAGTCCACCCGCCGCAGCGGATGGGCCGCCAGCTGCTCCAGCGCGATGTTCTCGCCGACCGAGAAGCGCGGGATCAGGTTGCGCTCCTGATGCACCACGCCGATCCGGTGGGCGGTGGCGTCGCGCGGGCCGCCGAGCTCGATCGGCTTGCCGTCGAGCAGCAGCTGCCCTTCATCCGGCCGGTGCACGCCGGTGATGATCTTGATCAGCGTCGACTTGCCGGCGCCGTTCTCGCCCAGCAGGGCATGGATCGACCCCGGCTCCAGGGTCAGCGAAACGCCCTGCAGCGCCTTCACGCCGGGGAAGAATTTGCTGACGCCGCGTGCCTCGAACACCGCCATGGTCAGACCCCCACCACGGCCTTGCGCAGCCGCAGCTCGCGCAGGCGGTTGATGCCGACCGCCCACAGGATCAGGACGCCGAGCACGACCTGGACCAGGAAGGGGTCGATGTTGAACAGCACCAGGGCCTGGGTGATGATCGCGACGATGACGACGCCCAGCAGCGTCGCCGACACGCTGACATGGCCGCCGGACAACACCGCCCCGCCGATCACCGGTGCGGCGAAGGACAGGATCAGCCAGTCGTCGCCGATCGTCGGCTGGCCGATCTGCAGCCGCGCCACCAGCATGATGCCGGCCAGGGCGGCGAGCAGGCCGGAGATGGCGTGGGCGGCCACGACGGTGAAGCCGACCGAGATGCCCGACAGCTCCGCCGCATGCGAATTGCCGCCGACCGCCAGGATGAAGCGGCCCAGCGCCTGGCGGTTCAGCAGGAACCATAGACCCACGGCGACCAGCGCCGTCGGCAGCACCAGCCAGGGCAGCGGGTCGATGAAGGTGGTGTTGCCGAACGCCTTCACCGCGTCCGGGATGCCGTAGAAGGGCTGGGCCTGGGTGATGCCGAGGTTGATGCCCTTGAACATCGACAGGCTGGCCAGGGTGATGACGAAGGCGCTGATCCCGGTCCAGGCGATGAACGCGCCGTTGACCATCCCGGCGGCCACGCCGATCAGCAGCGCCAGCACGGCCGCGATCGGCGCCGGCAGGCCCCAGACCTGCATCATCCCGGCAAAGCTGATCGCCGCCAGGCCGCCGATGGCTCCGACCGACAGGTTCATCTGGCCGACCGCGATGATGATCATCTGCGAGAAGGCGATCAGCGCGTTGACCGAGATCGCCAGCAGCAGCACCTGGATGTTCAGCGGCGACAGGAAGGACGGGTTGAAGGCGCCGACGATGACGATCGCCAGCACAGTGACCAGCAGCGGGCCGAACCAGTCGGTCCGGGCATAGCGCGAAAGGGCCCCCATCACACCATCCCCCATCAAACCATTCTCCTCCGCGCCAGGAACGAGCGGCGCGCCATGTCCATCAGCACGGCCAGAAGCAGCAGCAGGCCGAGGAAGGCCTGGACCCAGAATTCGCCGACCTGCAGCAGCAGGAGGCCGCTGGTCAGCAGCGTCACCAGGAAGGCGCCGAGGAAGGTACCGACCACCGACACCCGGCCGCCCGACAGCAGCGTGCCGCCCAGCACCGGGCCCAGGAAGGCGGGCAGCAGCCAGTCCTGCCCCAGCTGCCCGGCCATCGACGGCAGGGCGGCGCCGTTGCGCGCCACCAGCATCAGCGCGGCGATGCCGGCCAGCAGGCCCGACAGCATGTGGCAATAGATGAAGACGCGGTCGACCCGGATGCCGGACAGGGACGCGGCCTCCGGCCTCGCGCCGGCGGCCAGCATCTCGCGCCCGGCCACGGTGAAGCGGTACAGCACCACCAGCAGCACGGCGACGGCGACGGCCACCAGGACCAGCGGCGACAGCGTGCCGTCGAGGAATCGCAGCCGGCCGAAGCTGGAGAACACCGGCGGCAGCTCGCGGTACGACTCGCCCCGGCTGAGGAAGATCATCACCCCGAAGAAGATGCTCATGCTGGCCAGGGTGATGATGAAGCTGTGCAGGCCGGAGCGGACGACGGTCCAGCCGTTGACGAACCCCAGCGCCGTGCCCATCGCCAGCCCGCCGAGGATCGCCAGTGGCCAGGGCAGGCCGGCATTCTGGATCAGCCAGCCGCAGGCCATGGCGGCGCAGACGCCGATGGCGCCGACCGCCAGGTTCAGCCCGCCGGTGACGATCACCACCATCATCGACAGGCCGATCATGACATTGATCGCGGCGGTGCGGCCCAGCGCGAACAGGTTGAAGGGCGACAGGAAGCCGGGGGTCAAGAGGCCGAAGGCGGTGACGAACAGCGCGATCAGCACGATCAGGCCGAACTCGTTGGTCAGCCAGAAGCGCGGGCGACCGGACGCCGCGCGCGGCGTCGCCTGCGGGGACCCGGTCCGGGACGGGGCGCTGTCTTCGGCATGCATCGGTCTGGCTCTGGGAAACGGTCTGCGGATCCCGGCCGGGCCGCGAGGGCCCGGCCGGGTGAAGCCGCTCAGGACTTGCAGTTCAGATAGGTCGCGTCGAAGCTGGCCAGCAGGGACTTCGTGATGTCCTGCATCGCGGCGACGTAGCCATCCACCTTGTCGGCGGCGACGAAGACGGTGCCGGAATCGACGAAGTGGCTGGTCAGCGCGTTGGTCTTCCACGGCGCGTCGGCCTTGATCGTGCAGCCGTTGCGGAGCCGGTCCACGACGTGGGAGCCGATATAGGCCTGGCCGTACGGGTTCTGCAGCATGGTGCCGTGCAGGAAGCCGTCCTTGATCGCCTTCAGCACCACCTCGTCATGGTCGATGGCGACCATCTGGATGCGCTTGTCGCCGATCCGGCGCAGCGCATTGGCGGCGACCACCGACGGCACCCAGGCGGTGCTGACGATGCCGTCGACATCGGCGGCATGGGCGGCCAGATAGGCGTTGATCTTCTCTTCCGCCGGCTCCGGCGCGTCGATGTCGGCGATCACCTGCACGACCTGCGCGCCTTCTTCCTTCGCCGCCTTCTCCACCGCGTCGATGCGCAGCTGGGTGTTGGGGTCGACCAGGAAGCCGGTGACATGCAGGATCCGCTTCTTGCCGGCCATCGCCTTCAGAAGCTCCTTGGTGCCGAGATAGGCGGAGTTGCCGACATCGGTGCCGAGGCAGAACTGCGCTTCGGACGGGTCCTTCAGGCAGCCGGCGGTGGCAATGACCGGGGCGCCGCTATCCGCCAGCTCGGCCACGGTGCTGACGCTGCCGACCGGGTCGCCGGGGAAGACGAGGAACGCGTTGTAGCCCTGGGTCACCAGGCTCTCGAGCAGCTGGTTCTGGGTGCTCAGCTCCCATTTCTGCGGCACCTTGTAGTCCGCGGCGGCGAGCTTGAAGTCGCGGGCGGCGTCCTTGCCGGCCTGCTCCCAGGCGGCGAAATACGGGTGTGGGCCGCCGGGCACCAGGGCGACGCGGGTATCATCGGCGGCAGCCGTGCCGACCCCGGCCAGCAGCGCCATGCCGGCCAGAACGGCCCTCCGGACATGTCGGGACATCAGAGATCCTCCCCAAGGTTTCTTGTCGGGTGCCGTCAAGGCGTCAACGCACTTGAACGGCTCGGTGAAACGCTAGTATCCAAGTGTGCAAGGCGCAATCGAATTGTGGCTCTTCCGGCCGGACAGGTCGGACAAATGGCCGAAGGCTGCGCTGTTCGGGGAGGGAGAGATGCCGATCGCCGCACCAACCGAAGCGCCGCCGGTCGCTGCCGACGAACCGAACGAGGAGACCGGCGGGCTGCAGGCGATTCGCCTCCGCCTCGACCGCCGCCTGCCGGTCGCCGACCAAGTGCATGAGGCGCTGCGGGCCGCCATCGTCGGCGTCCATCTGCTGCCCGGCACCCCGATCAGCGAGAACAGCATCAGCCGGCAATTCGGCGTGTCGCGCACGCCGATCCGGGCCGCGATCCAGCGGCTGGCGGAGGAAGGGCTGATCGACGTCTACCCGCAGCAGGGCAGCTTCGTCGCCCCGATCCGGCTCAGCGGCATCGGCGACGCCCATTTCGTGCGCCGGGCGCTGGAGGTGGCGGTGCTGCGCGAGACGGCCAGGATCTGGACCCCGGCGATGAGCGCCGCGGCCCGGGCGGTGCCGGCGAAGCAGCGG
This sequence comes from Inquilinus sp. YAF38, assembly GCF_052113205.1. Classification (NCBI taxonomy): domain Bacteria; kingdom Pseudomonadati; phylum Pseudomonadota; class Alphaproteobacteria; order Rhodospirillales; family Rhodospirillaceae; genus Inquilinus; species Inquilinus sp. YAF38. The sequence continues at coordinate 66,915 of NZ_JBFRCU010000007.1, forward strand.
CTGCTGCTCGAGGCCGGGGACTCGGACGGCTTCCACGCCGCGGATGCGGAGTTTCACCACCTGCTGATGAGCTTCGCCAACCGCGAGGGCGTCTGGACCACGATCCAGACCGCCTGGACCCGGCTGGCCCGCTTCATGCGGCTGTTCGGCAGCCCGGACCGGCTGCCGCTGGTGGTCGAGGAGCATCTCGCGGTGATCGACGCGCTGGACGAAGACGACGCGGCGGAAGCCGAGGCGCGGCTGGTCTATCACGTCGACCGCGCCTTCGTGCTGCTCGACCAACTGCCCGAGCGCTACCGCCGCTACGTGGTCGACTAAAGCCGTCATCGGCCGTGGCGGTTGCGGTGCACGATGACGCGGTCCAGCGCCTGCCAGTCCCACTCGATGCCCAGCCCCGGCTTGTCCGACGGGATCGCCCGGCCGTTCTCGATCCGGATCTCCTCGGTGATGACAAGGTCGAGCTGCGGGATGTATTCCAGCCAGCGGCTGTTCGGCACGGCGCAGCACAGCGGCAGGTGCAGCTCCATCAGGAAATGCGGGCAGACCGGCACGTTGAAGGCCTCGGCCATGTGCGCGACCTTCAGCCAGGGGGTGATGCCGCCGATCCGGCCGACATCGACCTGGACGATCGAGCACGCGTCGCTCTGCAGGTAATCCTTGAACTGCGAGAGGCTATACATCGACTCGCCGACCGCGATCGGCACGCTGGTCGACGCCACCAGCCGCTGATGCGCGCGCACGTCGTCGGCGTGGATCGGCTCCTCGAACCAGGCGATGCCGACCTCCTGGAAGCTGCGCACCCGGCGCACCGCCTCGTCCAGGGTGAAGCCCTGGTTGGCGTCGGTCATGATCTCCCATTCCGGGCCGACCGCCTCGCGCACCGCCGACAGCCGGCGCATGTCCTCGGCCACATGCCGCCGGCCGACCTTGACCTTGGTGCCGCCGAAACCCTGCTCCTTGGCCTGCAGCGCCTCATCGACCAACGCCGCCTGGTCCAGATGCAGCCAGCCGCCCTCGGTGTAGTAGAGCTCGATGCTGTCCTTGGCGCCGCCGGCCAGACGGTGCAGCGGAATGCCGGTACGGCGGCTGCGCAGGTCCCACAGCGCCGTGTCGATTGCGGCCAGCGCGATCGAGGTCAGGGCGCCGACCGTGGTGGCATGGACGCGGTAGAACAGGTCGCGCCAGATCCGCTCGATGTCATCCGCCTCGCGGCCGATCAGCAGCGGCGCCAGATGGTCGTCCAGCAGCTTGGCGACGGCGGAGCCGCCGGTGCCGATGGTGTAGCTGTAGCCGGTGCCGGTGGCGCCGTCGGCATCGGTGATGCGGACCATCGGCGTCTCCTGCAGCTCGAAGGCCTGCACCGCGTCGGTGCGCTTGACCTTGGGCTTCAGGTCGGCCTGCAGGATCTCGACGGAAACGATCTTGGCCACGGGAAAGTCCTCTCGGTGAAGGGTCAGGCCGGTTCGTCGGCGGTCCAGCCGTCGTAGCGATGCCAGGAGGCGCGCAGGTGCCGCTCCAGCGCTGCGGCGGCCGCCTCCTCGTCGCCCGCTTCGATGGCGGCCAGGATGGCCTGGTGCTCGACGATCACCGGGGCGATGTCCTGCGGGACCCGGGCGAACAGCCGGGCATGGTGCAGATGCGGGTGCAGGTCGCGCACGCTGCGGGCCAGGATCTCATTGCCGGCGCCGTCCAGCATGGCCTCGTGGAAGGCTTGGTCGGCTTGGTTGGCGGTCAGGTAGTCGCGCGCCTTGCGGCCCATCCGGCCGCCCGCCATCGCCGCCAGGCTCTCGCGCATCCGCCCGATCGCGGCGTCCGGCCGGCGCAGCGCCATCTGCCGGGCCGCCCAGCCTTCGGCCAGGATTCGGTAAGCCAGCAGCTGCTCGAACCAGCTGCGCGGCGGCACCGGCGCCACCGAGAATCCGGCGAAGGAGGAGGCGGCGACCAGCCCTTCGGCGGCGAGGCGCATCAAGGCTTCGCGGATCGGTGACGAGCTGATCTCCAGCTCGCGCGACAGGGCATCGATGTTCAGCCGCGCGCCCGGCTCATAGACTCGGTCGAGGATGCGCTCCTGCAGCACGCGCACGACCTGATCGGCCAGGACGACGCGGGAGATGGCGGCTTTCTGCGGCACGACGATCCTCCCGGATCCGGCCCTGATAGAGGGCGGGCCGGGGTGGAGTCAATCATACATCATGGATCGTGCATGATTTATGCGGCGAGCGCCGCGCCGGTCAAGGCGCTGGCGCTCCGCCTATCCCGGACGATCCGGGGCTTCGGCGGAGGTGGCGGACCGGATCGCCATCTCCAGCTCCTCCAGCGAAAAGGGCTTGGCGAGCTTCGGCAGATTCGCCCCGATCCCCATCGGCAGCTCGGCATAGCCGGTGGCCAGGATCACCGGAAGGCCGGGCCATTCCGCCGCGATCCGGTCGGCCAGCTCGGCACCGGTCATCCGCGGCATGGCGTGGTCGGTGATCACCAGGTCTGCAGCGTTGCGGCGGAGCGCATCGAGCGCCTGATCGGCCGCGGTCGCGCCAACGGCGGCATGGCCCAACTCCTCCAGCATCGCGATCGTGTTCATCAGCACCAGGCCGTCATCATCGACCGCCATGATGTGCAATCGACCCAGCGCCTCCGCCGCGGCCGGGGCCGCGGCCTCGTCCGCCGGCGGCGACAGCTCTGCCTCGGCGGATGCCACCGGCAGCCACAGCTCGATCGTCGTGCCGATCCCCTTCCGGCTGGCCAGAACCATCCGGCCGTGGGACTGCTCCATCAACCCATGCACCGTCGACAGGCCGAGCCCCGTCCCCTTGCCGACGCCCTTGGTGGTGAAGAACGGTTCCGTCGCCCGGGCGAGCGTCTCCGGGTCCATGCCCTCCCCGGTGTCGGTCACCGACAGGCAGACATAGCGGCCGGGAGCTGGCTCATTGGCGGTTGCGACCTTGGCGGCGATGGTGATCGACCCACCCTCCGGCATCGCATCCCGGGCGTTGACCGCGATGTTCAGCAGGGCGGATTCCAGTTGGTTGAGGTCCGTCGACGCCTTGGGCAGGCCGAGCGGAAACCGGGTCTCGATGGTGATGGACGGCCCCAGCGAGCGCTGCAGCAGATCGGCCATGCCGCGCACCAGGTCGGGAATGTCGACGGCCATGATCTTCAGCTCCTGGCGGCGGGCGAAGGCCAGCATCCGCTTGGTCAGCGTCGCGCCGCGCTGGGCCGCCTGGACGGCGTTGTCGAGCAGCGACAGGGCGGCGCCCGTCTCCGGTGGCAGGCGCTTGCGCATCAGCGCCAAGCTGCCGAGGATGACCATCAGCAGGTTGTTGAAATCATGGGCGATGCCGCCGGTCAGCTGCCCGATCGCCTCCAACTTCTGCGACTGGAACAGGGCCTCCCTGGCCTCCTCCAGCTGTTTCTGCGACTTCAGGCGCTCGGTGATGTCGCGGGTCACCTTGGCGAAGCCGGTCAGGTTTCCGCCGTCGTCGCGGATCGCGTCAATCACCACGTGCGCCCAGAACCGAGTCCCGTCCTTGCGGACCCGCCATCCTTCCCGCTCGAACCGCCCTTCCCGTGCTGCGGTTGCGAGGCCGATCGCGGGCAGGCCGGCGGCGCGGTCCTCATCCGTGTAGAAGCGGGAGAAATGCTCGCCGATGATCTCCGCCGGCGCGTAGCCCTTGATGCGCTCGGCCCCGGCATTCCAGCTGCTGATCCCGCCCTGGGGGTCCAGCATGTAGATGGCGTAGTCGGTCACGCCCTGGATCAGCAGCCGGAACTGCTCCTCGCTGCGCGCCCGCTCCGCCATCTCATCGCGCAACTGGGCGTTGCTGGCGTTCAGCTCCGCCGTGCGGGCGGCGACCAGCGCCTCGAGCTCCTGGGCCGTGCGCTCCCGGGCTTCGATGAAGCCGCGCAGATCATATTGCCGCCGGCGGCTGCGCAACGCGGCCTGCAGCGTGCTGGTCAGGCTGATCGGCTGCACCGGCCGCTCGACCAGGGTGACGTTGCGCAGGCGCTGGATGATGTCCAGGCGCCAGGCGGCGACCGCCTCCGGCTCGCGGTGGCTGGTGAGGAGGACGAAGGGCAGGTCGGACCAGGGCGGCTGGATGTCAACCCACCGGAGAAGGCCGGTGATGTCCCGGCCGACGAGGGCCTCCTCGGCAACGAAGGCGGCGCCGACCCCGGCCTCCAGCTCCGCCAGCAGTTGGTCGAGGTCGATGCAGATCGCTGCCGTCAGGCCCGCCCGCGCCAGGATCTCCGCAGAGGCCGGGCCATCGCGGCCGATCGGTGCGAACACCAGGACGCGTAGGCTGTGCGGATCAGACTCCATTCTGTCCACCGGGCTGCAGCAGCGGCTCGGCGTTTCCGACATACTCCGGCGTCCCGGTCAGGACTCCCCGGAAGTCCGAGAGCGGCGGCCCGATATGGATGCCCGTGCTGGTGAGGCGGAACTCGCGGATCGCGTGCTCGTGGTTTCCGGTGCGCTTCTTGACGACCGAGAGGGCCCGGCGGACCTGGCCCATCGCCTCGAAATACCGGAGCATAATCACGGCATCGCTGAGATAGCTGATGTCGATCGGCGTCTCCTGCGGCCCGACCATGCCGTGCTGGGCCAGCAGCAGCAGCGTCAGCACGCCCTGCTGGTTGAGATAGCTCAGCAGCTCGTGCATCTGCAGCACGAGGAAGCGCTCGTCAGGCATCGCATTGAGATAGCCGTTCAGGCTGTCGATGACGATCAGCCTGGCGCCGTCCCGCTCGACGGCATCGCGCACCAGCTTGGCGAACTCGCCCGGCGACAGCTGGGCCGGATCGACCTGGGCGAACTGAATCCGCCCCGAGGCCAGGGCTTCGTCGAGCGGCAGGCCGAGCGTGCGGGCCCGCGCCTCGACCGTGCCGCGCCCTTCGTCGAAGGCGAAGATCACCGCGTGCTCGCCGCGCTGTGCCGCCGCGATGGCGAAGGTGAGGGCCAGCGACGACTTGCCGACACCGGCGGCGCCGATGATCAGCGCGTTGGTTCCTCGGTCCAGCCCGCCGCCGAGCAGCGCGTCCAGATCGGCGTTGCCGCCGGGCGCGACGCTCGCAGGGAACTCCACATGGTGCTCGGCCGCGACCAGCCGCGGGAACACCCGCAGGCCGCCGGACGTAATGGTGAAGTCGTGATAGCCGCCCCGGAACTGAATGCCGCGCATCTTCACGACGCGCAGGCGACGCCGTTCGCCGCCGTAATCGACCGCCAGTTGCTCGAGCAGCACGACGCCGTGCGAGATCGAATGCAGTTGCAGGTCGTTCTGCGCCGACGTCAGGTCGTCGAGCACGATGACGGTGCAGCGGCGCCTGGCGAAGAAGTGCTTCAGGGCCAGCACCTGGCGCCGGTAGCGCAACGGGTTCTGCGCCAGCAGCCGCAGCTCGGACAGGCTGTCGATCACCACCCGGGTCGGATCGATCTGCTGCACGCGCTCGAAGATCAGGTTGATCGTCTCGCTCAGCTCCATCTCGGCCGGGTGGAACACGGTGACCTGCTGCGCCGGGTCCAGCGTGGTCTCCGGGGGCACCAGCTCGAAGATGTCGATGCCTTTGAGCGACCAGCCATGGCGCTGCGCCACCAGTGTGAGCTCGCGTTCCGTCTCCGAGAGCGTCACGAACAGCACGCGCTCGCCGTTCCGGACTCCCTCGAGCAGGAACTGCAGCGCGATCGTCGTCTTCCCGGTGCCGGGCCGGCCTTCGTAGAGATAGAGCCGATCGGGGTCGAGCCCCCCGCAGAGAATGTCGTCCAGCCCCGCGCTGCCCGTGGACACCCGGGCGGCCTCCGGATGCTCGTTCATCTGTGCCCTCCGAACTGGCTACCGCTTCCGACCGGATAAACGCGACGAAGCGCTGGATTGATCCCGATCAGAATGCGAGGGCGGGGGACGTGCGTCCAATACGGTGCAGCCGCTGGGCCATTCCAGCAGGCCGGACAGTCGGCTCCCGCCGGGTCAGAACGGCAGGATGGCTTTCAGCGAGCCGGCATTGCTGGAGGTGCGGTTGGAGAACTCGCCGTCATACTGGAAGCGGAAGTCGACACCGGCGGCGGTCAGGACCTGGACACCGGCGCCGATGCGGGCCACCACATCATCGATCGGCAGCGAGGTGTCGAAGCTGCCGGTGCCGGACGGCGCGCCGGTGAAGCGGGCCTTCGCGGTCCAGTCATCGTCGGTCAGGATCGACACGCCGGCATAGGCGTAGGGCCGCAGCACGGTGTTGCCGGCGGCGACGCGTCCGCCGACCTCGAGCGTCGGCGAGAAGGCGAAGGTGAACTGGTCGCTGTCCTCGACCTTCAGGCCGAGATCGCCGCCGCCGCCTTCGCTGTAGCCCGGCATCCGCGAATAGATCGCGTCGAGATCGACATAGGGCTTCAGATACATCTCGGAGACCGCGAAGGTCCGGGCCACCCGCAGCCGGGCCGAGCCGGCGAACACGTCGGGGTCGCTGGAGGCGGTGCCGGCGAAGCCGGGGACGGAAATCCGCCGGTTCAACTCGAAGCTGCCATAGCTGCCGCTGAGCGCGCCGGCGATCTGCCACGGCCCGATCTCGCGCTTCACCGTCAGGCCGACATAGCCGCTGCTGCCGTCGCCGTCGACCCGGCCGTCATAGCCGTCGAGCCAGCTCTGCTGATACGCACCGGACATGCCGACGAACCAGCCGGGCGCCACCTCGTGCTGGCCGCCGACCTGGTAGGTGATGCTGTCGTTGGAGAAGCCCGAGGTGCCGCTGTCGGCGGTCTGCTGGGTCGACCGGCCGGTGACCTGGGCCCAGGCGCAGTCGGTCTCGCTGGTCAGGGCGTCGGTGCCGCTGAACACCGGGCAGCTCATCAGCCCGCTGTTGAAGCGCGCCAGCCCGGCCTGCAGCTGCGCCGCCGGGGCCAGGGCGACGCCGGGCGACAGGTCCGCCAGCATGCCGGAATAGGCCTTGCGGCCCTGGTCCGCCGCGGTGCCGAGGGTAGCGAACAGCGTGCCGAAGCTGTCGGTGCCGCCGGCATCCCAGACGTCCTGCAGGCCGTGGGCGACCTTGGATTGGTTGCCCTCCAGCTTCATCGCATCCGCATCGAAATCGGCCGAGGCCACGGACAGGCGATAGTCGTGCCCCTGCGGCGTCAGGGCGAAGCGGTAGATCGGTGAGAATTCCGGCGTGATCGCTCCGGTGGCGGCGCCGTCGACGGTCAGCACGGTCAGCGCCCGGCCGGGCCGCAGGCTGGTGGCAGCCAAGTCCAGCATGCCGCCCAGCGCCGCGTCGCCGCGCACCAGCAGCCGGTCGGCGGCACTGCGGTTGAAGTCGGTGTCGACCACCAGGGTGCCGGCCGCGCCTTGGGTGAAGTCGCCGGTGATCTCGGTGCCGTCGGTCTTGCCGGAATGACCGACCACCAGCCGGCCCTGGTTCACCACGTCGGCCTGGTACAGCGACGCGTCGATCAGCGTGTCGCTGGAATAGTTGTTCACCGTGCCGGCATTGGCGCCATCGGTGTTGTTCAGCAGGATGTTGCCCGAGATTGTGCCGTAATTGTTCACCGTCAGCAGGCCGCCAGAGGAGGTGCTGGTGTCGCCGTCATAGCGGATGGCGGTGCCCGAGCCGGCCGACACGCTGCCACCGGCATTCACCGTCAGCAGGTTGTTCACACCAGCGGCAATCCAGACGCCGGAGCCACCCCCCGAACCGCCGGTGACCGCGCCGTTGACGGTCACGGTAACGACGCCGTTGTTCTCCGGGCCCTGGCTCTGGGCGAAGATGCCGGTCGAGTTTGCGCCCGTGGTGGTGATCGACCCGCTTTGGGTCACGGCCACCGTTTCACCGTCACCGGCAGTCGTCGAGTCGGTGTTGCCGGCAAAGGCGCCGGACTGGTCGCCGCCGAAGCCGCCGCCGCCGCCGATCGACTGCGCCAGGATGCCGAAGGCATTGGCGCCGCTGGTGGCGATGTTGCCATCGACCGTGACCGCAACCGTGCCGCCGGTGCCACCACCGGTGCCGCCCGCCCCGTTGCGCCCGATCGGGTTCAGCGCGAACAGGCCCACCGACGCATCGCCGCCGATGCCGCCGCCGCCGCCGATCGACTGGGCCACGATCGCATGCGCCCCGGCGCCGCTGGTGGTGATGTGGCTGCTGGTGGTGATGTCCAGCGTCACTGTCCCGCCGCCGCCGCCGGCCCCACCCTGGCCGCCGAGCGCCAGGCCGTTCAGGTTGTTGGCCGCCCCGGCGCCGCCGATGCCGCCGCCGCCGCCGATCGACTGCGCCACGATGCCGTAAGACCGCGCGCCGGAGGTGGTCAGGCCCAGCCCGGTGGTCAGGGTGACGGCCTCGCCACTACCGGAGACGCCGCCCTTGCCGCCGACCACGACCGCGACCGCATGGCCGCCGACGTTCTTGGCTGCGGTGCTGTTGCCGGCGCCGCCGGTGCCGCCGCCGCCGCCGATCGACTGGGCCAGCATGCCGATGGAATCGTCGCCGCTGGTCTGGGCGTTCAGCCAGCTGCCGCGGCCATCGACGAGCGGATTGATCTGGACGGTGCCGCCATTGCCGCCGCCGCCACCGGTGCCGCCGCCGTCGCCGCCGACGGTCAGGTTGCCGGCCGCCTGGTCGGACCCATCGCCGCCCTGGCCGCCGCCGCCGCCGATCGACTGCAGCACCACCGCATTCGCGGCATAGCCCGTCGTGGTGATCTGGTTGTTGTGGCTGTCGTCGAAGATCGTGGCAACGCTGCCGCCGGTGGCGGCGGAGCCGCCCTTGCCGCCGACGCCGACCGTGATGTTGGCCTGGACCTTGCTTCCGGAGGCCGTCGACGACCCGCCGGCGCCGCCGCCGCCGCCGATCGACTGCGCCACGATGCCGTCGGCCCAGTCGCCCGCGGTGGCGATCCGCCCGGAATGGGTCAGCGAGACCGCGCCGCCATTGCCACCGCCGCCGCCCGTGCCGCCGACATCGACGGTCAGGGTGTAGGTGTTGCCTTCGTCGGACAGCCGGTCCTTGTTGTCCTTGAACTCGCCGATGCGGTCGAGGATCGGGTGGGACGAGGCGTCGGCGCCGATCGACCCGCCCAGGCCGCCGCCGCCGCCGATCGACTGCAGCATCACGCCATCGGCATCGCCGCCCACCGTCGTGATCGCGCCGGCCGTGTTGGCGGTGACGGCGCCGCCATCACCCCCGCTGCCGCCGGTCCGGCCGACTCCGACATCCAACCGCCCCTCATAGCCGCCCGCGCCGGCGGCCAGGAACAGCGTGCCGCCCTGTGAATTGCCGCCGCCGCCACCGATCGACTGGGCGACGATGCCGCGCGAGCCGGAGCCGAGGGTCTGGATCGTCTGGTTCTGGTACTGGGTCATGTTGACCGCGCCGCCGGTGCCGCCGCTGCCGCCCGTGCCTCCCAAGCCCACCGTGGCCTTGACGCTGGCCACGCCGCCCTGGGAATAGGCGTTGCTGGCGCCGATGCCGCCATTGCCGCCACCGCCGCCGATCGACTGCGCCAGCACCCCGTCGGCATAGTTGCCGTAGGTGACGATGGTCGAGGCCGGGGTCGGCTGGGTCGGCGGCAGCGCCAATGGTGGCGGGCTGCCGACCACGGCGCCGCCGGAATCGCCGAGCGTGACCGTGACCGTGCCGCCGGTGGAGCTGCTGTTGCTGGCGCTGCCGCCGAGGCTCATGCCGGCCGTCACCTCGACCGTGTCCTTGTCGCCGAGCGTGGTGGACAGCACCGAGGCGTCACCGCCATTGCCGCCGCCGCCGCCGACCGACTGCGCCACGATGGCATGCGAGCCGTCGCCCACCGTGGTGACCGAGCTGCCGCCGGTCAGGGTCACGGTGGCCGCGCCACCGGCACCGCCGCTGCCACCGGTGCCGCCGACCGCGCCCTGGAAGTTGAAGGCGACGGGCACGCCGGTGCCGGTCGGCGCCGCCACAACGAGATCGGCGGCGCTTGAGCTGCCGCCATTGCCGCCGCCGCCGCCGATCGACTGCGCCACGATGCCGAAGGCATCGTCCGGCGCGTAGGTTTCGGGGTCGACATTGGCGCCCGGGACACCGGTGATGATCCGGGAGTTGTCGAGATTGACGGTGGCGGCCCCGCCGCCGGTGCCGCCGCTGCCACCGCTGCCGCCGACCACGAGGGACGCGTTGAAGCCCAGGGTGACGTTGTAGTAGGAGGCGTCGCCGCCATTGCCGCCGCCGCCGCCGACCGACTGCGCCAGTACGCCGATGGCGTGGGCGCCGCCTGTGGTCAGCGTCAGGTTGTCCTGCTGCACGGTCACGTCCTTGCCGATCCCGCCGTCACCGCCCTTGCCGCCGATCTGCAGCGCCACGAAGGACAGGGCGCTGTAGTTCTGGACGCTGCCGCCATTGCCGCCACCGCCGCCGATCGACTGCGCCACCAGCCCGGCCGCGTAGTCGCCGGTGGTGGTGATGGTCGCCGCCTGGCCGGCCGGACCGGTCCGGTTGCCGTTGCCGTCGACGTCGTCGCAATTGGTGCCGGTGTTGTCGACGCAGACCGAGCCGCCGTCGCCGCCATTGGCGGCATTGCCGCCGATGCCGATCGACGCGATGGTCGAGACGGTCAGGACGTCGCCGCCATTGCCGCCGCCGCCGCCGACCGATTGCGCCAGCACGCCGAGACCGAAATCTCCCGTCGTTGCGATCCTGCCGAGATTGATCAGGTCGACCTCGCCGCCGTCGCCACCGGCCGACCCGGAGCCGCCGACTCCGGCGATGCCCTTGCTGTCGCCGCCGCTGCCGCCGCCGCCGCCGACCGACTGGGCGATCAGGCCGGCCGCGGCGTTGCCCGCGGTCGTGACCGTGCCGGTGTTGTTGACCAGAACCTTGCCGCCATCCGAATCGGTGGTGCCCGAGGCGTCGCCGCCGACGCTGACCAGGCCGGTGGCGGACCCGGCCGCGCCGCCGCCGCCGCCGACCGACTGGGCGATGATGCCGTGCGAGGAATAGCCGCCGGTGGTGATGCCGCCGCTGTTGCGGATGATCGCCTCCCCGGCCGTGCCGCCGCCGGCGCCGTCACCGCCCAGGGCGACGAATTCGCCGGTCGCGAGCCCGCCGGTGCCGCCGCTGCCCGCGATCGACTGCGACAGCACGCCATAGGCATGGTCGCCGGTGGTCGAGATCGTGCCGGCGTTGGTGACGGTCGCGGTGCCGCCATTGCCGCCATTGCCGCCATTGCCGCCCTGGCCGCCCAGCACGCTCTGGAAATCGCTGCCGGTGCCGCCGCCGCCGCCGACGGAATGCGCGACGATGCCGGCGGCATAGGTGCCGGTGGTGGTGATCACGGTACCGGTCTCGGTCGTCACCGTCACATTGCCGGCATTGCCGCCGAAGCCGCCGCCGCCGCCGGTGCCGGCCAGGGCGGTGCTGTCGCTGCCGTCGCCACCCTGGCCGCCCAGGCTTTCCGCCAGGATGCCGTAGAGCGAGTTGCCCCGGGTGATCAGCGTGCCGCTGCCGGTCAGGTTCGCGGCCGCCGTGCCAGCCGTGCCGCCGCTGCCGCCATACTGGTCCTTGTCCGGCCCCGCGCCGCCGTTTCCGCCCCGGCTTTCCGCCGCCATGGCGGCGCCCACCCCGCTGCCGTTGGTGACATCGACCAGGATCTGCCCGGTGTTGGCGACCGTCGCGCTGTTGCCGCCGCCGCCGTTGCCGCCATTGTCGCTGTTGTCGCTGGAGGCTATGCCGTCGCCGCCGGCGCTGAGGGCGCCGATGCCGAACAGCCTGCTGCCGCCATTGGCGTTCCAATAGACCTGGACCGACCCGTTGTTGGTGGCGCTGGCCGATCCGCCCGATCCGGCATTGCCGTTGTAGTTCCCGCCGGCGCCGCCCATCGAATTCGCGACAATGGCGCCGCCGGTCGCCGCCCCCTGCATGCGACTGGAGCTGCTGCCCAGCAGGATGGTGCCGGTGTTGGTGACCGTCACGGTGCCCCCGGCGCCGCCCGTGCCGCCCTTCTGGTCGTCGATGGCGGCACTGTTCTGTTCGCCGCCCTGGCCGCCGGCACTTTCGCCATAGATGGCGTAGAACTCGCCGTCGCTGGTCCCCGTCACGCTCACCTGCGCGCTGTTGGTAAGCGTGACCGTGCCGCCGGCACCGCCGGTGCCGCCGTCGGAGTTGTTGTTCTTGTTGTCCTGGTCGCCCGAGCCGCCGGCCGACGCCGCTTCGATGAGGAAGATCAGGGGAAAGCCGGTGTTCGTCAGATTCGCCGTGACGGCGCCGTTGTTGGTGAAGGTCAGGGCGCCGCCATTGCCGCCGCCGCCTTCGTCCTTGCCGATGCCGCCTTCCGTGATCGCAGTAATGCCGGCGAAGACGAAGTAGGGCGTCGATTCCGTGCTGAGATCGAAGGTTCCGCTGTTGGTGACGCTGAGGTTGTCCGAGGCGCCGCCGCTCTTGACGTCATCGTCGCCGGCGGCGCCGCTGATGATCGCGTATTCGCGCGTGGTGTAGGTGCCGGAAATGTTGCAGGTGACCGGATCGCTGCCGGAGCAGCCGATCTCGCCCGCATGCCCCGGCACGGCGGCCAGCAGGCCAGCGGCGGAGACGGAGGAGAGCAGGGCGAGCCGGGGCCAGAGGCCGGGACCCCGGGGAACCGCAACGGCCGGTCCGGCCGCGGCCGACCGAGCGACGCCCAACTTCGTCCGCATGCTCTATCCCCCTCGTTCGACCGGAGATGCCAGGCCGCCCTCAGCAGGCGCCGGTCTCTCCTGACGCAGAATGGCGTCTTCGCCGTTGCATTTACGATAATATTCTTGCTCTACTGCCGCATTCTTCAATCGATGAATCGACCCTGCCGGTCGATGAAACGCTCCCAGCGATGGATTGGTCAACCGGGGCTTCCCGAGGCGAGAGGCGGCGCAGGCCGGGCGTGTTCGCGGCCTTTGCCGATCGCGGGCCAGCCCCCGGCACGGCAGGTTCGTTCTGGCGGGCCCACGCGGCCGGCTGGATCTTCATCGCCCTGTTCGGCCTGGTCTCGCGTCTGGCCACCTTCAACGATCTCGCCCTGGCCCTGACGATCACGCTGATCGTCGACCCGATCGGCTTCGGGCTGACGGCGCTGGCGCACAAGACCGTCCTGGCCCGCCCCCGGTTCCGGCCGGCCGTGATCGTCGGGCTGGTGGTGCTGTGCTCGATCCTCGGCGGCCTGCTGCTGATGGGCATCGTCAATGTCGTCAAGGACCTGCTGTTCGCGGGGCTGGACCGCGGCAGCATGGCCCGCGCCGACGCGATCCCGGCCGTGTACTACACCGCCGTCTTCCTCGGCTGGTCGCTGGCTTATTTCTGGATCCGGGCGGATGTCGAGGCCCGGTCGGAGCGGGCGCGCCGCAGCGAGGCGCAGGCTGCGGCGACGCGGGCGGAGCTGCAGCGGCTGCGGCTGCAGCTGGACCCGCATTTCCTGTTCAACGCGCTGAACACCGTGGCGGTCGAGATCCCCGACAATCCGGAGGCGGCGCTGGAAATGACCCACCGCATCGCCGCCTATCTGCGCTATTCGCTGGACCCGCAGACCCGGCCGGTGTGCCCGCTGAGCGAGGAGATCGAGGCCGTGCGCGCCTATGTCCGCATCCAGGAGCTTCGCTTCGAGGACCGCCTGCGCTGCACGGTCGAGCTGGACCCGCGGGCCAGCGCAGTCCCGGTGCCGCATCTGATTGTGCAGGGGCTGGTCGAGAACGCGGTGAAGCACGGGCTGCGCACCTCCGCCGGCCCGCTCGAGATCCGGGTCGCCGCCCGCCGCCTGGACGACGACGCGGTGGCGATCGAGGTCACCAACCCGGGCCGGCTGGCACCGCGGACGGACGACCGGCCGGCGGTCGGGCTGGCCAACACCCGCCGCCGGCTGGAGCTGCATTATCCGGCGCGGCACGAGCTGATAGTGGCTCAGGAGGGAGAGACGGTGGTGGCGCGACTGGTGCTGAAAGGGACGGCATGCTTCGCGTGATGCTGGTCGATGACGAACCGCCGGCCCGGCGGGGGTTCCGGCGCCTGCTGCAGGCGCATCCCGATGTCGAGGTCGTGGCCGAGGCGGGGACCGTTGCCGAGGCGCGGGAGCAGGCGGGCCGGCTGCGGCCCGACGCGATCTTCCTGGATGTCGAGCTGACCGACGGCCGCGGCTTCGACCTGCTGGGCCAGCTGTCGCCGCTGCCGGCGATCGTGTTCGTCACCGCGCACGACCTCTATGCGGTCAAGGCCTTCGACGTCTCGGCGCTCGACTTCCTGCTCAAGCCGGTCGACCCGCAGCGGCTGGCGGTGACGATCGACCGGCTGCGTCGGCATCGCCTGGACGCGGCCCGGGCCGGGGCGCCGGGCCGCGAGCGGCAGGACGATGCCGAGCTGGACAGCGATCCGCAGCCGGGCGGGGCCCAGCCACGCATCCATCTGCGGATCGACGGCAAATCGGTGATCGCACCCCTGGGCACGGTGGCGATGCTGGCGGCGGAGGCGGATTTCACCCGCGTCTTCCTGAGGGGTGCGCGGGACTATCTGGTGTGCCGGCTGCTGCGCCATTTCGAGGCCCAGCTGCCGACGCCGCCCTTCGTCCGCATCAGCCGGTCGCTGATCGTCAACCTCGACCAGCTCGAGCGGGTCGACTGGCAGGATGCCGGGCGCTGCAGCGTGTCGCTGGGCGGCGGCATCGGCCCGATCGCCCTCGGCCGGATCGCCGCCCGGCGGTTGCGTCAGTGCCTGGAGGGCGAGCCCATGGTTCGGGCCTGAGGTGGGATGAGTTGAGGTCGGGGCAGGAGTGCATTCCGGCAGGGCGGGGGCTGACAGGATGTCGAGCGTCTTCGCGCATTGCCTCTCCCGCCTGGCGGGAGAGGTCGGGCTCGCGCAGCGAGACCGGGTGAGGGCCGGCCCGGGCCTCGACAAAGAGCCCTCACCCGGAGCCGCTTCGCGTCTCCGACCTCTCCCGCAAGCGGGAGAGGCAACAACTCACGGCCTCAATCGAGAAGGCCCTGATTTGGTCTAAACTCATCCCGCTTTCAGGCCCGATCCCGCCTCAGAACAGGCTGCTCTCCTTGAGATACTCCGTGGCGACCGCCTCGATCGTCTTCTTCTGCACGTCGACCTCGCCGTTCAGGCGCTGCATCGTCGCGTCGTCCAGCCGGGTCGCAAGGGTCTCGAGCAGAGGCTTGAGGTCGGGATGGGCGTCGAGCACGTCCTGCCGCACCACCGGCACCAGCGCGTAGTTGGGGAAGAAGCCCTTGTCGTCCTTCAGCAGGGTCAGGTTCATCGCGGCAATGCGGCCGTCGGTTGCCGCCACCACCGAGACGTCGACATCGCCATTGGCCAGGGCCGGGAACACCAGGCCGATCTCCATTGGCCGGACATTGGCGCGGCCGGCCTTGAAGTCGTAGGCCTTCTGCAGGCCCAACAGCCCGTCCTCGCGCTTGGGGAACTCCGCCGTGGTCGCCATCACCGGGTCCTTGCCGTCCTTGTAGGCGGCGGCGAGGTCGGACAGCGTCACCATCCCGTCGGTCTTCGGATTGCCCTTGCGGGTGGCCAGGGCATAGGTGTTGTTGGCCTTGGACGGGGCCAGCCACACCAGGCCTTTGGCGCCGTCGAGTTCCTTCACCTTGGCGTAGGTCTCGTCCGGCGTCAGCTTGTCGGTGATCTTGTTGAAGGTGACCAGCGAGGTGCCGGTGTATTCCCAGTACAGGTCGACCTCGCCGCTTTCGAGGGCGGCGCGGACGATGTTGGTGCCCATGCCGTCCTTCTTCTCGACCGTGTAGCCCTTGCTCTCCAGCAGCTGCTTGGTCATCTCGGCCAGCAGGAACTGCTCGGTGAAGTCCTTGCCGCCGACGGTCAGCTCGGCCGCGCCGGCGGCGGCGCCGAAGGCCAGCAGCGCGATCGCCGACAGGATCGCGCGCTTCAGAGACCTTTTCAGAATCCCCCAACCCGTCATCCCCGCGAAAGCGGGGATCTCGTTACGCATTGACCGGAAAGGGATTCCCGCTTTCGCGGGAATGACGGCAAAGGGATAAGTCGTTGTTCTGAAAAGATCTCGCTTCAAAATCGTCTTGATCATCGACTTGCTCCCTGTTTGTTGTGCCCTCACCGCAGCGGGTTGATCCCGCGCGGCATGAGGTGGATCTGCAGCCGGCCGACCGCGAAGTCGGTCAGCACGGCCAGCAGCGCCGTCGGGATGGCGCCGGCCAGCATCATCGGCAGGTCGTTCAGGGCGATGCCGGTGAAGATCAGCTCGCCCAAGCCCCCGGCGCCGATCAGGAAGGCCAGCGGCGCGGTGCCGACGCAGATCGACAGGGCGGTCCGGACGCCGCCGAAGATGATGAACAGCGCGTTCGGCAGCTCGACCCGCCAGAACACCTGGGTGGGGGTCATGCCCATGCCCCGCGCCGCCTCGATCAGCGGCGTCGGCACAGTGCGCAGCCCGGCATAGGTGTTGCGGACGATCGGCAGCAGCGTCGCCGCCCACAGGCCGAACACCGACGGCACCGTGCCGATGCCCAGCACCGTCATGCTCAGCGCCAGCACCGCCAGCGTCGGGATCGTGGTGCCGAGGTTGAACACCTGCAGGATCAGCTCGGCCGAGCGGCGGAAGGCGGGGCGGGACAGCGCGGCGCCGGCCGGCACGCCGGTCAGGATGGCGAGGCCGCCGGCCCAGGCCACCAGCTCGACATGCTGCAGGCCGAGGAAGACGATGTCCTCCTGATAGGACAGGATCTCGGCCGGCATGTCGCTCGACAGCCACCACAGCACCGCCGCCGCGGCCAGCAGCAGCCACAGCAATGCGGCGATGCCCGGGACGGGGAGGGGGCGCCCGCCTGCCGCCAGCGGCGCTGCACGTCCGGTCCAGGCCTTGCCGACATCGCTCATGCCGAGGCCCCCCGCGCCGACAGGCCGCGGATGATGCCGGCATAGGTCAGGGCGCCCTGGATCCGGCCCTCGGCGTCGACGCAGGGCAGCAGCGGCATGTCATGCGCGAACATCAGCGTCACGGCGGTGCGCAAATCGGCGGTCAGGGGGATGGTGGCGCGGATCGGCTCGGCGCAATCGCCGCAGGTGCCGCCGCGGACCGCCCCGGCCCGGCTGCCGGAGACCATGGCGCCGGGCCGGCCGTCCGCATCCAGCACCAGCACGGCGGGGCAGCCGCTGGCCTGCATCAGCTCGCGCGCCCGGCCGACCGGATCGTCATGCCGGACCGTGCCGGGCCGGCCCAGCGGCACATCGGCGATGCGCACCAGCCGCAGCCGCTTCAGCGTGCGGTCGGTGCCGAGGAAGGTCTCGATGAACGGGGTGGCCGGGTTGGCCAGCAGCTGCTCGGGCGTCGCGAACTGCTCCAGCCGTCCGGCGCGGAAGATGGCGACCCGGTCGGCCATCTTCACCGCCTCGTCCAGATCATGCGAGACGAAGATCACGGTCTTCCGCAGCGCCGCCTGCATGCGCAGGAACTCGTCCTGGATCGCCTCGCGGTTGATCGGGTCGATGGCACCGAAGGGCTCGTCCATCAGCAGCACCGGCGGGTCCGCCGCCAGGGCCCGGATCACGCCGACGCGCTGCTGCTGCCCGCCCGACAGCTCCTTCGGGTAGCGGTCCATGAATACCGCCGGCTCCATCGCCACCAGCTCCAGCAGCTCGGCGGCGCGGGCGCGGGACTTCCTGCGGTCCCAGCCCAGGAGGTCGGGCACGACGCAGATGTTCTCGGCCACGGTCTTGTTCGGGAACAGCCCGATCTGCTGGATGACGTAGCCGATCGACCGGCGCAGCCGGATCGGGTCGACCGTCCGGGTGTCGCGGCCGTCGATGAACACCGTGCCGCCGGTCGGCTCGATCAGGCGGTTGATCATCCGCATGGTCGTGGTCTTGCCGCAGCCGGAGGGCCCGAGCAGCACGCAGATCTCGCCGGCCGGCAGCTCGAAGCTGACCTCGTCGACCGCGACCACCGGCCCGGACGGGGTGTCGAACACCTTGGTCAGGCGGTCCAGCCGGATCATGCCACGGCTCCCCGGGCCAGCCCCTTCGAGGTCAGCCGCCGCTGCGCCAGCGCCAGCAGCAGGTCGACCGCGATCGCCAGCAGCGACACCGCGACCGCGCCGGTGATCAGCTGCCGCGGGTCCGACTGGCTGATGCCGCGCGCGATGAAGGTGCCCAGGCCGCCGGCGCCGATATAGGCGGCGATCGCGGTGACCCCGATGTTCATCACCGCGGCGGTGCGGACCCCGGCCATGATCACCGGGATCGCCAGCGGGATCTCGACCTGGCGCAGCCGCTGCGCCGCGCTCATGCCCATGCCGATGCCGGCCTCGCGCAGCGCCGGGTCGACATCGACGATGGCGGTGTAGGTGTTGCGGATGATCGGCAGCTGCGAATAGAGGATGATCGCGATCACGGCCGGGACGGTGCCGATGCCGTGGCCGATCGGCGACAGCAGCGGGATCATCAGCCCGAACAGCGCCACCGACGGCACCGTGATCATCATCGAGGCGAGGTACAGGACCACATCCGCGGCCCGCCTGGACTGGGTGATGGCGATGCCGATCGGGACCGCGGTGACGATCGCGATCGAGACCGCGATGGCGACGATCGACACGTGCTCCAGCGCCCGCGCCGCGATCACGTCCAGGTTGTCATAGGCAAAGGTGAGCGTGTCCATCAGGCCGCGATCCCGTGATTGCCTCGTCGTCAAAGGTCGAGATAGAGCCTCGCCGCAGTGTCGTAGGTGAAGCGCAGCGGCACCGATCCCTGCACGCGCCAGGCCTTCACCGTCTCCCCTGCCATCAGCCGGGAGGCGCCGACGGTGTCGACGACGGCGCCGCCATAGAGCCGGTTGGCGAGGTTGAGGATGGCGGTCTGGTGCATCGCCGCGCTGCCGCTGCCGCAAGCGTCTTTCACCAGGGCGACGCGGAAGCCGCGCCCGACCGCATCGCGCACCGTCTCGGCGATGCAGGCCTCGGTCCACACCCCGGCGACGAACAGCCATTCGGTGCCCAAAGCCGCCAGCCGGTCGGCCAGCCCGCCCCCGGCGAAGGCGCTGGCCTCCGACTTCACCAGCACCGGCTCGCGGTCGGTCGGGCCGACCTCGGCGCAGATCTCCGACAGCGGGTCGTCGGCGTCGCTGAAGGCCGAGCTGCCGTCCGCCATCACCGGGTGGAACGGCTTCGTCCGTTGTGCCGCCAGGTCGACGACATAGGCGGAGTGCAGCACCGGGATCCCGGCATTCCGCGCCGCGCGCTGCAGCCGCTGGACGTTGCCGATCACCGCGTCGAAGCCTTCGACCAGGTAGCGGCGGTCCTTGCGGTGCTCCTCCTGCAGGTCGACGAACAGCGCCGCCGCCCGGCCAGGCTCGATGGTCAGGGCCGTCCGCATCACACCTCCCCGTCCAGGAATTCGTCCTCATAGGGGAAGCGCGACAGCAGCTCGGTGCCGGTCTCGGTGATCAGGATCTCGTCCTCCAGCTTCACGCCCTCGCGGCCGCCCTTCTCGCCGACATAGCTCTCGACGCTGACCACCATGCCGGGCACCAGATGTCCCTCGCGGCCATAGGTCTCGTAGTCCATGGCATGGGCGATGAACGGCGTCTCGCCATGCATGCCGACGCCGTGCATGACCGAGGTGTAGCGCTGCTCGACGAAGCGGTCGGGGATGGTCCAGGCCTTCTCCGCCACCTCGCGGAACGCCATGCCCGGCTTGACGATGCCGATAT
The DNA here is from genome assembly GCF_052113205.1 of Inquilinus sp. YAF38. Lineage (NCBI taxonomy): Bacteria > Pseudomonadati > Pseudomonadota > Alphaproteobacteria > Rhodospirillales > Rhodospirillaceae > Inquilinus > Inquilinus sp. YAF38. The sequence goes on from NZ_JBFRCU010000007.1 coordinate 86,566, forward strand.
TGTGCCGGATCTGGTCGTGGGCCATCCGGTACAGCATCTTCTGGTAGTCCGTCGGCCGGCCCGGTCCGCAGCGGAAGGTGCGCGAGAAGTCGGAGTAGTAGCCGTAGCAGCCGATCGTGTCGGTATCGAGCGCCACCAGCTCGCCCGGCCGGACCTTGCGGCCGCCGGCCTCGCTGAACCACGGGTTGGTGCGCTGGCCGGAGGTCAGCAGCCGGGTCTCGATGAACTCGCCGCCCTGGCGGATCACCTCGTGATACATGATGGCGAACAGCTCGTTCTCGGAGATGCCGGGCTTGATCGCCTCGCGCACCGCCGCGACCGCCGCCTCGGCCCCGGCCATCGAGGCCTGCAGGCATTTGATCTCCTCCACCGTCTTCACCGCGCGCACGGCCAGGATCTCGCCCTGGCAGTCGGTGACGGTGCAGCCGCGCTTCTCCAGCGCCAGCGCGTGCAGGTGGTTGCAGCGGTCGAGGCCGATCTTCATCGACCCGCCGCCATGGGCCCGCAGCAGTTCGGCGATCTCGTCGGCGAAGGCGCCGGCGCTCTCGCCGTCGCGGTTCGACACCGAGGACCAGACCAGCTTGGACGGCCGCGCCTCGTCGACCGTGTCGAGCACGGTCGAGACGTGATAGCTCTGCGGGTACTCGAACAGGACGATCGGTCCTGCGGCGGGCACGAAGAAATAGCGGGTCGAGTTGCGCAGGAAGTAGCCGAACATGTTGCGCGACCCGGTGGCGTAGCGCTGGTTGTACGGGTCGAACAGCACCACCGCGCCATAGCCGGAATTGGCCATCCAGCGGCGCAGCCGGGCGAGGCGGCCCTGGCGCAGCGCATGGACGTTGACATAGGACGGCTCGGTGTCCGACAGCCACATGCCGACGGATTCGTCCGAGGTGGCCGGGTGGCGCATCCGCTCGGCGAAATCGACGTCCTCGACGCTGTCGGGGTTGAACACCACGATGCTCATTCGCGTCTCCCTGTTCGACCCAGGATGCGACGGTCGGCAGGCGCGGTTCGTGCAGAATTCCGCAAAGAGTATGCGGATTTCCGCCAAAAGAACCGTCATGGCGAGGAGCGAAGCGACGTGGCCATCCAGGGGGCCGGGTGCGAGCGGCCCCCTGGATGGCCACACCCCTGCGGGGCTCGCCATGACGATAGCGGGGGTGCCTAAGGCCGGCGCGCGGCGCGGGGCGAGACGCCCTCCTGCTCGCGGAACGCCCGGGCGAAGCTGGACATGTCGGAGAAGCCGCAGGCCAGGGCGACGTCGCGCACCGGCAGGGTGGAATGGGCCAGCAGGTCCGCCGCCCGCCGCAGCCGCAGCCGGCGGTAATAGGCGCCGGGGGAGGTGCCGGCCGCTGCGCGGAAGGCGCGCTCCAGCCGGTCGGCCGAGACGCCGAGGCGATCGGCCAGCCCGGTCATGCGCAGCCGGTCCTCTACCGCCTCCTCCATGATCGCGATCGCCGACAGCACCAGCTCGTCCTGGATGCCGGTGCGCAGCCGCAGCGGCATCAGCTTGCGGTCGACGCTGGAGCGAAGCGGGCTGTGCACGAACCATTCGGCGACGCCAGCCGCCAGCTCCGCCCCGCAATCCGTGCCGATGATGTCGAGCATCATGTCCAGGCTGCCGACGCCGCCGGCCGAGGTGAAGCGCTTGCGGTCGATGACGTAGAGGTCGCGGCACAGCTCGATCTCCGGGAAGGCCTCGGTGAAGGCCGGCTGGCTGGTCCAGTGCAGGGTGCAGGCATGGCCGTCCAGCAGCCCGGCCCGGGCCAGGAAGAAGGCGGCGTCGGCGACCGCGCCGATCCAGGCCCCGGCCCGCAGGTTGCGGCGGATCCAGGCGACCGCATGCTCGGCCACCACATGATCGGCATCGCCGCCGGAGCACGCGACGATGCGGTCGACCAGCGGCGCCTCGCGCGCGCCCAGCACCGGCTCGATGGCGAAGCCGTTCGACGCCCGCACCTTGCCGCCGGACAGGCCGACCGCGATCCAGCGGTAGCACTCGCGCCGGGCCAGGATGTTGGCGGCGCGCAGCGGCTCGATCACCGAGCTGAACGCCATGGTCGGGAAGCCGGGAAAGACCAGGACGGCGAAGGTGATCGGCGGCGCCGTCCCTGGTTGTGCGCGTCCGCGGGGTGCCTGAATCACGTTGCGTCCCTGGTGCCGGTCGTTGCATCCCTGTCGGACTGCGGAGTGTCCCGACAGGCGGCGCCGCGGTCAACGTCCCCAGTCCGGATCGCGTCGCATGAGCGTGTCATGGGCCACATCCAGTCCCGCCGAGCTGCGGGCGCACCACGCCCGGGATGCCGAGGAGCGGGCCGGCCCGCTGCCTGACGACGTGTCCGAGTCGATGGTGGAGGAGGCGGGCGCCTTCCGCGGCGGCCTGCTGTTCACGCCGCCGGATCCGTCGCCGGATGCCGCGATCGTCTACTTCCACGGCGGCGGCTTCGTGGCGGGAAGCCCGGCGAGCCATCGCGGCGTCACCGCCTGGCTGGCGAAGCTGACCGGGATGCGGGTGCTGTCGGCGCGCTACCGCCTGGCGCCGGAGCATCCGTTCCCGGCCCAGCGCGAGGATGCGGTGGCGGCCTGCGCCGCCCTCGCCGGGATCGGCGTGGACAGGCTGGTCCTGGCCGGCGACAGCGCCGGGGCTTGTGTCGCCCTGTGGGGCCTGCAAGGGCTCGATCCTGAGCGGCGGACCCGGGTCGCCGGGGTGGCCCTGCTGTATGGCGGGTTCGGCGGCATCGAAGGCGGCAGCATCGCCCGCAACGGCACCGCGGAGAACGGGCTGGACGCGGCGACGCTGTCGGTCATGTACCGCCGTCTCGGCCCAGCGGCGCAGGACGCCTGGCCGTTGGCCTTCGCCGGCGGGATCGCCGTGCCGGCCTATGTCCTGGCGGCGGAGCTGGACGCGGTGTTTGATGATTCCGCCCTGCTGTTTCAGCGCCTCGGCTCCCGCGCCGACAGCCGCTTCGTCGTGGCCGCCGGCCAGGACCACGGCTTCCTCAAGGGCGCGGGCCGCGATCCCGTCGCGGCGCGCGAACTCGAGGCTCTCGCCCTCTGGCTGAAGCAACTCGGCGCCGTTGCGGCGGATTCGGTGGCGACGCGCTCCTATCCGAAGGTGAAGGCATAGGCCTGGACGCCCGGATCCAGGAACCGGATCTCGAAGCTGCGGTCGGCGACCGGGCCGTCCTGGCGCACCAGCTGGTACAGGCGGTGGTCGGTCACCGTGCCCTGGCCGTCGGCATCGGTGTCGGTGCCGTGGCTGGCGCCAGGCGCCGCGCCGTCGATGGTGACGCGGAACCGCACCGGCTTGCCGTCCGGACCCGGCCCCAGCACCAGGTGCAGGTCCCGGGCGTGGAAGCGGTAGACGATGCCGCCGCCCGCCTGGTTCAGATCGGCATGTTCGCCGCCGATCGTCCAGTCGCCGGCCAGGCCCCATTGGTTCAGCCGCGGCGTGCCGGCCTCGTAGACATGGCCGGCGTTCGGCACCGCGCCGCCGGGCGAGGCGAACCTCTCCGCCTGTCGGAAGCCGATATAGGTCTCGGGCGATCCGACATCGTTCGCGTCCGAGGCCGCTTCCACGCCGGCGGGGCTGACCGCGACCAGCCCGGCGACGGGATCGGCGTGCCCGGCCTCGGCCAGCAGCTGCTGGATCACCCGCTCCGACTCGTCATAGCCCTCCTCGCCGAAATGCTCGTGCCGGATCCGGCCCTGGGCATCGATGATGTATTGCGCCGGCCAGTACTGGTTCCCGAAGGCCTGCCACACCGCGTAATTGTTGTCGATCGCCACCGGGTAGCCGATCTTCAGGTCGGCGATCGCCTTGCGGACATTGTCGACATTGCGCTCGAAGGCAAATTCGGGTGAGTGCACGCCGATCACCACCAGCCCCTGGTCCTTGTACTTTTCGGCCCAGGCGCGGACATAGGGGATGGTGCGCAGGCAGTTGATGCAGGAATAGGTCCAGAACTGCACCAGCACGACCTTGCCCTTCAGGCTCTCCCGGATCAGCGGCGGCGAGTTCAGCCAGTCGACGGCGCCGGCCAAAGGCGGGAAGTACCCGACGACCGGCAGGGGGGCCGGCTGGCCGGCGACCTTGGTCACGGGTTGCAGCCGGTCGATCAGCCCGTGCTCGATCGAGGTCGTGCCGGCCAGCGACACCCGCGTCAGCAGGCCGGTGTCGAGCCCCAGGACGATCGTCGTGACGGCGGCCAGCACCGCCACGCCCAGGCCGCGGCGGATCCATTCGCCGGCGCCGAGCGACCGCTTGATCGCCGCGAAGATCCGGCCGAAGGCGCGCAGCGCCAGGGCCAGGGAGGTGGCCGCGCCCAGGGCATAGGCCAGCAGCAGCAGCGAGGTCTGGGGATTGGCGCCGTTCAGCGCGGCGCCGGTCAGGATCAGCCCCAGCACCGGCCCGGCGCAGGGCGCCCAGAGCAGGCCGGTGGCGACGCCCAGCAGCAGCGATGCCGGCACCGGCGAGCGCCGCGCGCCGACATCCTCGGCGGCGTCCGACAGCCGGCCGCCGAGCACCACCAGGGGCCGCGTCAGCCGGTCGGCCAGGCGGGGCACCAGCAGCGTCGCCCCGAACAATGCCAGCAGCGCGATCGCGGCGATGCGGCCCCATTCGTTCGCGGCGACGGCCCAGCCGCCGGCCACCGCGGCCAGGGTGGCGACGGCGGCGAAGGTCACGGCCATGCCGATCAGCATCGGCAGCCCGTTGCTCAGGAACGGCCGGTCCGCCCGGGCGAAGACGAAGGGCAGGACGGGCAGGATGCAGGGGCTGACGATGGTCAGCACGCCGCCGAGATAGGCCAGCACGAACAACAGCATCTTGGGTCTCCGGGGCTCAGGCCGCCAGGGATGGATGGTCCTGAGCCGTGATGTGGGCTGCCGCCCGGAGATTCGCCCGTTAGCCGTTGTTAGCGGCTGTTGGCCCTGTAAAGACGGTATTTGAAAGATATTTCAATATTTGAGATTTATTGACACGCCGAATGGGACACTTCATCGTCGATAGGACTGGATACGCATGCCGGCTCCACCTGAGAGGCCGAGGCTTCGACGGCAGAGCAGGAATAAGGAAGAAGGGGGAGAAAATGAACGCCTGTCGACTGGCCCTCCTGGCCGGCCTGGTCTCCGTGTCTCTGGCTCCCGGCCTGCCGGCCTCCGCGCAAGACCCTCTCCCCCTCGAAGGCCCGGGCCTGGGGAATCTCACCTACACCGATGCCGAGCTGTTCCGCGAGATCTCGACGATCAGGTGGAACACCGCCACCAACACCAACGGCATCCCGGTGATCCAGTACACCATCCCCGGCAACACCAGCCCGCAGAAGCCCTACGGCACCAATGTCGGGGTCATGCACAACGGCTACTTCGTGACCCTGTTCGCGCCGGACAGCGGCGAGGCGACCGGCGGCTTCCTGATCTACGACGTCAGCAACCCGCGGGACATCAAGCTGGTCAAGACGATCTACGAGCCGGACGGCCGCACCAAGGAGTTCCGCGAGCCGCACGCCTTCGGCCAGGCCACCATCGGCGGCAAGGACTACATCGCCCTGCCCAGCATCTATGGCGTGGAGTTCTGGGACTTCACCGACATCAACGACATCAAGCAGGTGAAGAAGCTCGTATTACCGGGCGTGAATGCCGGCGACTACGAGAATGTGAACTGGCAGATGTACTGGCAGGCGCCCTATCTCTACGTCGCCTCGGCCAGCCGGGGCATGTTCATCGTCGACGCCAGCGACCCGGCCAATGCCAGGATCGCCGACCGCGGCAACGGCCGGGCCAATCCGGTGCCGCTGGGCGAGCTGGGCGGCTTCCGCGCCGGCCCGGTCTTCGCCATGGGCAACGAGATGGTGCTGACCTCTATGGAGACCACGTCCGGCTTCGCCAGCCTGGACATCTCGGACCCGCTGAACCCGACGCTGATCGGCGGCAAGACCACCCTGCCGAATTACTACGCCACCTGCTTCAACGGCCGGAAGCTCTACACCTCCGGGCGGAACGGCGACGGCAAGATGGCCGGCTACGACCTCTCGAACCTGCGCGAGGTCAAGATCGAGAACGAGACCACCCCGGTCGAGGAGGGGCTGTACTGCGCCGCTCAGGACGACCACCTGATCGTCGGGGCGCAGCGCTACATCTTCAAGCTGGACATCACCAACCCTGGCTCCTATCCGGAGATCGGCCGGTCGGAGCGGGTGCCGGACAACGCCACCGTGCCGCCGCGCGGCAACCGCGACCCGGATCTCGGCCAGGTCGCGATGTTCGGCAACCTGGTCTTCGTCGGCAGCGACCATGGCAGCAACACCGCGTTCCGGCCGCACCAGAAGGGCCCGGACACGACGCCGCCGGCGATCCTGACGGTCTCGCCCGCCAGCGGCGTGCTGCGCCAGGCGACGACCTCGCGCATCGGCCTGGCGCTGTCCGACAGCATCCTGCCGGAGACGGTCAACGCCCAGACCTTCATCGTCCGTCCCAGGGGCGGGACGGCGCTGGCCGGCACCTACAGCGTGCAGCTCGGCATCGTCAACTTCGCCCCGGCCCAGCCGCTGCAGCTCAACACCGAATACGAGGTGGTGCTGGCGGCCGGCGGGGTGAAGGACTATGCCGGCAACGGCCTGGCCACGGAGTTCACCTCGAGCTTCACCACCGGCAGCCAGGCGGTCCCGACCGCCTATGTCAACCGCTGGCCGCTCGCCAGCACCCTGACCGACGTGGCCGGCGGCAATGACGGCAAGGCCAGCAGCCAGGACAGCTACAGCGAGGGCGGCCTAGACTTCACGCCCCGGACCACCGGCGTCGAGCTGGAGAGCGACACCATCGCCAAGGCCCTGGGCGGCACCGCGACCGTCAGCGTCCGCATGAAGACCAGCCAGATCGGCAACAGCAATCCGTGGCAGGCGCCGGGCATCTTCGGCCGCGACCAGGTCGGCGCCGCCAATGACGTGTTCTGGGGCTGGATCGACAATGCCGGCCATCTGAACCTGTCCGTCGGCGACCGCAGCGCCAGCAACCCGGTCACCCGGTCGGCGGCGCCGATCAATGACGGGCAGTGGCACCAGGTCGCCATGACCCGCGATGCCGTGACCGGCGCGCAAGCCATGTTCATCGACGGCGCCAAGGTCGCCTCGACCGGCACCGCGGGGGTGCTGGGGCTGTTCGACAAGCTGCAGATGCTGGGGCAGATCCAGGGCAACCCGGTCGCCTTCAAGGGCATCCTGTCCGACGTGCGGGTCTACAAGCGGGTGCTGGCCGACGCCGAGATCGACGGCATCTTCAACCCTCGCCCGACGGTGCTGCCGCAGCAGCAGGTCGCCAAGGCGGTCGCGCTCGACCCCGCCGCTTTGGGCCTCAGCGGCGCGAAATACGTCTGGAACTTCGGCGACGGCAGCGCGCCGGTCACCACCACCGCGGCCAGCCCGATCGCGCGCTACACCTACGCCACGCCGGGCAACTACACCGTGTCGGTGACGGTGGTGACCGAGGACGGCACCGAGACCTCGTTCTCCTTCATCCAGAGCGTGATCCATCCGGTCACGGCCGCGGCCCCGACCCACAGCAGCAACATCGTCGGCAACGCCACGGCGGTCTACGCCGTCGACCCCGATGCCGGGACCATCGCCGCGATCGACGCCGCCACCCTGGCCAAATCCTGGCAGCTGGCGGTCGGCAAGGAGCCGAAGACCCTGGCCCTCGGGCCCGGCGGCAAGCTGTGGGTCGCGGTGCAGGGCGACGACAAGCTGCTGCGCATCGACCCGCTGACCAAGGCGGTCAGCACCTTCACGCTGGACTACGGCAGCGCGCCCTATGGCGTGGTGTTCACGCCGGACGGCACCAAGGGGCTGCTGACCCTGGCCGGCAAGTCGGTGCTGGCGGTGTTCAACCCGACCACCGGCGCGATCATCCGCCGGGTGACGCTGCCGGAGGGCGGCGACGTGCGCGGCATCGCCGTCAGCGCGGATTCGAAGACCGCCTATGTCACCCGCTTCCGCTCGAAGATGATTCAGGGCGAGGTCTACAAGGTCAGCCTCGCCACCACGGCCGCCGCGACGGTGATCGCGCTGCCGGTCGACACCACGACGCCGGCGACGGAGGCCGCGGCGCCCGGCGTCGCCAACTACATGACCCAGGTCGTGATCTCGCCGGACGGGCGGCGCGCCATCCTGCCGTCGAAGAAGGACAACATCGTCCAGGGCCGCTACCGCAAGGCCATCGACCTCAAGGCCGACACCACCGTGCGCTCGATCCTGTCCCAGCTCGACCTGGCGCAGGGCCGGGAGGTGTTCGCCGAGCAGATCGACTTCAACAACCGGGCGCCGGCCCGCGCCGCGATCTTCGCCCCCTCCGGCAACTACATCTTCGTCGCCGAGATGGAATCGAACAGCGTCGAGATCGTCGACCCGTATCGCCGCGCCGTGGTCGGGTCGGTCGCCGGCACGGCCCGGACGCCGCATGGCCTGTATCTCGACGCCACCCGGAAGCGCCTGTTCGTCAACGCCTTCCTCGACCGCCGCGTCACCGTCCATGACGTCGGCAAGGTGCTGACCGGCGAGGATTTCATCACCCCGGCCCCGACGGTGATCGCCACGGTGGCGACCGAGCCGCTGGCGACCGCCGTCCTGGCCGGCAAGCGGATCTTCTACAACGCCGCCGACCCGCGGATGAGCAGCGAGAGCTACATCTCCTGCGCCAGCTGCCATGTCGACGGCGACAGCGACGGCATGGTCTGGGACTTCACCCAGCGCGGCGAAGGCCTGCGCCGCACCATCTCGCTGCAGGGCCGGCAGGGCATCGGGCCGTCCATGGGCAAGCTGCACTGGACCGCCAATTTCGACGAGCTGCAGGATTTCGAGAAGGACATCCGCGACGAGTTCGAGGGTGCCGGCTTCATGACCGACGCCGATTACGCCGCCACCATCAACCCGCTGGGCCCGAAGAAGGCCGGCAAGAGCGCCGACCTCGACAACCTGGCGGCCTATGTCACGTCGCTCAGCACCTTCCAGCGCAGTCCGTACCGGACCGCACAGGGGTGCCTGACCGCGGATGCCAAGAGGGGCGAACAGCTGGTCCGGGCGGCCAGCTGCACCACCTGTCACGGCACCGCCGTCAGCCAGGACAACCAGCGCCACGACGTCGGCACCGTCCAGCCGTCGTCCGGCACGGGGTCGGGCCAGCCGCTGCCCGGCACCGGCTTCGACACGCCGACGCTCTATGGCCTGTGGCAGTCCTCCTCGTTCTTCCACAATGGCCAGGCGGCGACGCTGGCGGATGTGTTCCGCCCGAATCTCAGTGCGGTGCATGGCGGCAAGGTCGGTGTCGGCAACATCGGCGCCGTGACCGCCTATCTGCGGTCGCTGGACGGCCAGAACGTGTGCACCGGGGTGGCCAGCCGGTAGAGAGTTTAGGCTGGATCGGGTCATCCCGACGGTATCAAGGCGGTAACGCGTTGCCTCTCCTGCTTGCGGGAGAGGTCGGAGACGCGAAGCGGCTCCGGGTGAGGGTCCTTCGTCGAGGCCCGGCCAGCCCTCACCCGGTCGTCCTGCGGACGCCCGACCTCTCCCGCCAGGCGGGAGAGGCAACGCGAAACGTCCGGCATCCTGCTGTCCCTGCTGATAGCGCTACGGCAGGAAGCGCCGGCGCTCCTCCTCGAAGCGGCGGGTGATGAACTGGCGGCACAGCGCCACCCGCCGCAGCCCGGCGCTGTCCGGGTGCGACAGCATGAAGTAGCTGCGGCGGAAGCCGACCTCCGGCAGGATCCGCACCAGCCCGGGCATGTCGGCGGCGGCGAAATCGTGCAGCACGCCGATGCCGATCCCGGCCCGCACCGCCTCCATCTGCCCGGTGACGCTGGCGCAGCGGAAGCGGCGGAGCGACCGGTCCTCCAGCGCCCAGGCATAGTCCAGCGCCGGGGCGTAGGCGTAGTCCTCGACCCCCGTCACCACGACATGCTCGGCCAGGCCGTCGGCATCCGCGGGCGTGCCGGCCGCCCCGAGATACTCGGCCGCGGCATAGACGCCGAGGCTGTAATCGGTCAGCCGCGACACGATCAGCCGCCCCTCGACCGGCCGGTCCAGCCCGATCGCCAAATCGGCCTCGCGCCGGGACAGCGAGAAGCTGCGGGGCAGGGGCACCAGCTCGATCGTCAGGCTGGGATACTGCCGGGCGAAGCGGCCCAGCTCGCGCGCCAGAAAGTGGTTGCCGAGGCCGTCCGGCGCGCCGATGCGCACCGTGCCCGCCACCTCGGCCTCGTCGTCCCGCAGCCCTTCCGCCGCGCCCAGCAGCGCCGTCTCGATGCCCTCGGCCACGGGCAGCAGCCGCTCGCCGGCCTGGGTCAGCACCGACCCCGCCGGCCGCCGGTCGAACAGCACCGTGCCCAGATCGGCCTCCAGCGCATCCAGCCGGCGCGCCACGGTGGCGTGGTTCAGCCCCAGCTTGCGCGACGCGGCCAGCAGCTGGCCGTGCCGGGCGACCGCCAGGAAGACGCGCAGATGGTCCCAGTCCATGCCATCTCCGATCGGTGACTTCAATTCCCGCACAACGGTTGCTCGATCCTGTGCGTTGATGCGCGCCGGGTAAAGCGCGAAGGTGCCGGCAACAGTGGAGGAGACGACAATGCCGACCGAGATCCATCATTTCATCGCCGGCCGCCGGTTCGCGGGCAGCAGCGGGCGCAGCGCCCCCGTCTTCAACCCGGCCACCGGCCAGCAGAGCGGCAGCGTCGCCCTGGCCTCGGCCGACGACGTCCGCGCCGCGGTGGTTGCCGCCCGCGAGGCGTTTCCCGGCTGGGCCGGCACCACGCCGCTGCGCCGCGCCCGCATCCTGAACCGCTTCCTGCGCATCCTCGAGGAGCGCACCGACGAGCTGGCCGCTGCCATCACCGCCGAGCACGGCAAGGTGCTGTCCGACGCCCGCGGCGAGGTCCAGCGCGGCATCGAGGTGGTCGAGTTCGCCACCGCCGCGCCGCAGCTGCTGAAGGGCGAGTTCACCGAGAATGTTGGCACCCGGGTCGACAGCCACGCGATGCGCCAGCCGCTGGGCATCGTCGCCGGCATCACCCCGTTCAACTTCCCGGCCATGGTGCCGATGTGGATGTTCCCGGTGGCGCTGGCCTGCGGCAACTGCTTCATCCTGAAGCCGTCGGAGCGCGACCCCTCGGCCTCGCTGCTGCTGGCCGAATGGCTGAAGGAAGCCGGCCTGCCCGACGGCGTGTTCAGCGTCGTGCATGGCGACAAGCAGGCGGTGGACGCGCTGCTGTTCGACCCCGACATCGCGGCGATCAGCTTCGTCGGCTCGACCCCGATCGCCCGCTACATCTATGAGACCGCGGCGCGCACCGGCAAGCGCTGCCAGGCGCTGGGCGGCGCCAAGAACCACATGATCATCATGCCGGACGCCGATCTCGACCAGGCGGTCGACGCGCTGATGGGCGCCGCCTACGGCTCGGCCGGCGAGCGCTGCATGGCGATCTCGGTCGCGGTCCCGGTCGGCGAGAAGACCGCCGAGGCCCTGCTGGCGCGGCTGGAGCCGCGAATCCGTGCCCTGGCCATCGGCCCCGGCACCGACCCGGAGGCCGAGATGGGGCCGCTGGTCACCCGCCAGCATCTCGACAAGGTGCGCGGCTATATCGACTCGGGCGTCGCCGAGGGCGCGAAGCTGGTGGTCGACGGGCGCGACTTCCGCCGCCAGGGCTATGAGGACGGCTATTTCATCGGCGGCACGCTGTTCGACCATGTCACCACCGACATGAAGATCTACCGCGAGGAGATTTTCGGCCCGGTGCTGTCGATCGCCCGGGCGCCGGATTACGAGACCGCGGCCGGCTGGATCAACGGCCATGAATTCGCCAACGGCACGGCGATCTTCACCCGCGACGGCGACGCCGCGCGCGAGTTCGCGCACCAGATCCAGGTCGGCATGATCGGCATCAACGTGCCGATCCCGGTGCCGATGGCCTTCCACTCCTTCGGCGGCTGGAAGTCGTCGCTGTTCGGCGACCACCACATGCATGGGCCGGAGGGCGTGCGCTTCTATACGAAGCTGAAGACCATCACCACCCGCTGGCCGACCGGCATCCGCGCCGGCGCCGAATTCGTGATGCCGACGATGAAGTAACCCGACCGGGCGCCATCGCATTTTGCCTCTCCCGCTTGCGGGAGAGGTCGGAGACGCGAAGCGGCTCCGGGTGAGGGTTCTTTGTCGAGGCCCGGGCCGGCCCTCACCCGGTCTCGCTGCGCGAGCCCGACCTCTCCCGCCAGGCGGGAGAGGCAAACCGACGCTTGCGATGATGGTCCGTTCATGGCTACCGAGAAGCGGCGCGTCATCCGGCGGCGGCGCTCAACTGCTATCGGGCGGCACGTCGGGGCCGTTCTCGAGGCAGATGTCCGAGTGGAGGTCGATGCCCAGGGAGCGGCAGAGGCGGACCGTGGCCTTCTCGGTGCTGGCGGTATCGAGCAGCGTGTCGATGTCGGGCTCCTGCAGCCGGATCGCCAGCCCGGCCTTGAGGTCGGCGATCCGGGCGGGGTCGCCGACCTCGGCGATGCACTACTCGGTCATGGCGACGACCGCGGTCCGGCGGCGGGCGCGCTCGGCCCGGATCTCGGCCGGGGTGCCGGCCGGCAGGCCCGGGCGGCCGTTCTCGTAGCGCGGCTGCCGGCGGCGCCACTGCCGGACCAGGCCGAGGCCGCAGACCAGGCCGGCCACGACCGACGGGACCGTGCGATCCTCGACCGGGTCGTCCCGGTCGCCATAGAGTTGGACCAACGCCTCGTCGAGTTGCATCCTGAGATCGGAGAAGCGGGCGCGGTCGGTGCCACGGTCGTCCCCGATCAGGCGGATGAGGACGTCCTCGACCTCCTCTCGATGGCGGGCGCGGCGTGCCTCGCGGCCGCCGTCGCGGGCGCACAGGTCCTTCACGGCGCGGGCGCGCTGGGCCAGGGTCTGGCGCACCAGATGGGCGTAGCGTGCGAAAGCGAGGCCGGGCTCCGGGGCCGCAGCCTGGGGCTGAGCCTCGTCCGCCACAGCCGGAGGCTGAGCCTCGGCGGCGAGGGCGTGGGCGCCAGCCGTCTCGGCCAGCTGCATGCCGATCTCGGCCAGGCGCGTGAGCATCTCGCACTGCTGCAGCGTGCAGCCGCGGCCATAGGCCTGGACATCGAAATCGGCAGGGATCTCCTTCATGGAACGTATCATGAACAAGTCGCGCAGCCGAGCGCAATGCACATTGTGTTTAGTGATAGGCGGGGCGGGCGGGGGCTGTTCGGCTGGGTCCGCGGCGGATAAGCGGGTGGCTCACTGCTTGTCTGATATCGCCGGGCGGCTTTGGGTGATGAGGCCTCGTTCCGGACAGTGCCTCACCCACCAGCGACGGTCCGGAAAGGTGCCACGGGATCATGGGGCCGGGCGGGCGTGAGACCAGCTATGCTCGGCGCTGGCAGAACTGGTCGGGGGTCATTGTCTTGATCTCGAACTGGTCTTGCGTTCGAGCATAACTGTGCCCGCCGAGCCGGCCGATCGCGTCCATCTTGTGCTGGTCGATATGCAGGTTCCGCGGGTCGACCGCGTCGGCGCGCACAAACACCCCCAGGACCTCGCCGAGAATGATCTCGCGGGCCGGGCTGATCTGAAGGGTCATGTACCTGCGGCACTCCAGCGCCGCCGGCGCCGCCACGATCCTCGGGCTGCGCACCATTTCGCCCGGCACCGTCTCGAGACCGGCTTGCTTCAGCTCATCGACCTCGGGGCCGAACTTGATGGCACAGATCTCCATCCGATCGACCAGGGCGGTGTCACAGATGTGCACGGTGAACTCGCCGGTCTCGCGGATGTTGCGCGCGGTGTCCTTGAAGCTCATATCGGCATGGTTCTCCACGCCGATGGCGACGATCGCCGGATCGTGGGTCAGTACATTGAAGAAGCTGAACGGCCCGGCATTGGGGCGGCCGTCGCGGCTCAGGGTCGTCACCAGCGCGATCGGCCTGGGGATGACGGTTCCGATCAGGAGCTTGTAGCGCTCGCGCTCCGTCAGCGCCGAGAAGTCGAAATGGGTGTGCCCGAGCTTGTCCACGCCGTTCATCGGTCCCCCGGCACACGGAAGGTTTCGAGCGGCGTGTGGCGGCTGAGGTTCTCGAAGCCGTCGGAGGTGACAAGGTAGCAATCCCCGATATTGCAGCCGGCCGACTGGGCTTCGAGCCATTGCGCGTGCAGCACGAAGACCATTCCTTCCTCGAGTCTGTCGTGGTTGTGCGAGGAGACATTGAAGCTGTTCTGCGCGCCGGCCATGCCGACCGAATGACCGAGATTTGGATTATGGGGCCCGTGGGTGGCGGGGTAGACATGCATCAGCCTGCGTCCGCGCGCCTCCCAATCGGCGTCCGCCACATACTGCATCGGCACGGGCCGCGGCCCGCCATCATCGGCCGCCTGCCAGTTGTAGGGCATGGTGCGCGCATGCGGCGAGGTGAGCAGGCCGTGCTCGATGTAGGAATCGAACGCCGCGTTGTTGATATCGCTGACGAGCGCGCCGGGTCGGATCAGCCGTTCCGCGCGCCTGAGCCCGTCGGTGCAGGCGGCGAGCACCTTCTCCTGCCGCGCGGTGATCTCGCCCACCGCGATCATGCGGGCGGTCTGCGCCGTGTAGCCCTGATAGGTGACGTTGGAGATGTAGAGGTTGATCAGGTCGCCGGTCCGCACCACGCGGCCATAGGGCTTGCCGCAATGCGTGCCGTACTGGTTGACGCCGATCTGGTAGCCGTCGCCGGTCTCGCCGCCGCGGGCCAACTGGGCGAAGGTGAATGCCGCATAGATCTCGGCGTCGGTCACGCCGGGACGGGTGACATGATAGGCGGCCTGGGTGCCGATGGAGATCAACTGCGCGGCCGCCCGGACCATCTCGATCTCGCGCGGCGAGCGGATCTTCTGCATGCGGTCGATGATCGGGTTGTCGGAGACGAACCTCGCCTTCGGCATCAGGTCGTCGAGATGGCCGAACAGGGATGAGCTGGTCCGGTCGCCGAGCCGGCCGATCTGCCCGGCGGAAAGTCCGAGATCGCACAGGATCTTCGCGGCGGCTTCCGCAGTCCTTGCCGTCGACGAGCCGGGCCGGTCGGCATATTCGCGGCCGATCGCGCCGATCTGCCAGATCTGGTCCACGCCGACCGGTTCGCCGCCTGGCGGCAGGATGACCGACTGGGTGAAGAACGACAGCAGCACCATTTCCTTGTCGCTGTCGGTCGGAATGATCAGCACGCCCTCGCGCATCCAGTCGCAGACGTAGCGCAGATAGGCGTTCGAGGTGTGGAACCAGCCGACCATGTCGGTGTGGACGACCAGCGCATCGTGCTCCGCCAGCACCGCCTCGCGGCGGATGCGGCGCACCCGTTCCGCGAACTCGTCATCCGGCAGCGGCAGAGGCGGGCTGAATTCGAAATCGGGTTCGAAACCGGCCAGCAGGGATTCGATCCGGCGTCCGGATGCCGGAATACGGTGCATGGTCACGACGCAATGTTCCTTTTTGCGCCCGCGGAGGGCGAGGTCGGCGTTAGCGGGAGGGGCCGAAGAGTTTGCGGCCGGTAACCACGACGACGAGCGTCACGGCGATCAGGATGCCGGACATCGCGGCGACCCGGACATCGAGGGATTCCTCGATCATCGCGAACATGCGAAGCGGCAGGACCGTGGTGCGCGCATCGGCGAGGAAGAGCGAGACCGAGACGTTGTCGAGCGATTGGATGAACACCAGGAACGCGCCGGCGAGGATGCCCGGAACCAGCAGCGGCAGGATCACCCGCCGCAGCGTCGTCATGGGCGTCGCACCCAGGGTGGTCGACGCTTCCGCCAGGGACGGATCCATGCCCTGCGCGATGACGGCCGTTGCGCGATACATCAACGGCCCGAACACCACGATATGCCCGGCAACCGTGAGCCAAAGCGACGGCCGAAGGCCGACGAGGCTCGATACCACCAACGCCGCGAGCCCATAGACCAGGCTGGGCAGCACCAGCGGCGCCAGGAGCAGCGGCTCGGTGAGGTTGGCCGCCCGGCCCCGGATGCGGGCCATGCCGATGCTGGCGGGCACCGCGAACAGCAGCGAGCCGATCACCGCGAGGCCGGCGATCTTCAGCGAATTGAACGCGGCGATATGTTCCGTCGCCGATACGACCGGATCGAGCAGAGCCGCGTACCAGCGCAGGGAGAGACCTTGCGGCGGGAACTGAAGCGTCTGGCCGGCCGTGAACGACATCACCAGGGCGATGGCGATCGGCGCGATGAGGTAGAGAATGGCCAGCCCGCCGATGCCGTAGACAAAGGCCCGGTAGAGAAAGGTCGAGGCGGCGTCACGCATGGCCGACGAGCCTCCGATGACGGGCGATCGCGGACAGAGCCAGAAGAAGGCTGCCGGTGGACAGCAGCAGGACCACCGCGATCGCGGATGCCAAGGGCCAGTCGAACAGCACGCCGACCTCGCGGTAGATGAGCTGCGGCATGTAAACGTTGCGGGCGCCACCGATCACCGCCTGGGTCACGAAGGATGCGCTGGTGCTGGCGAAGACCAGGATCCAGCCGGCGAGGAGGCCCGGCAGCATGAGCGGAAGCAGCACGGTCAGGAACACTCGCCACGGCCCGGCCCCGGCCACCTCGGCGGCATCGGTCAACTGCTTGTTGACGCGCGACAGCACGGCGATCAGCGGCAGGATGATCAGCGGCAGGTCGATCTGGCACATGGTCAGCACCAGCCCCAGTTCCGTGAACATCAGGCTGACGGGCTGTCCGGTGAAGCCGAGGCCGAGCAGGGCCTGGCTGATCGGCCCCTGGCGGCCGAGGATCACGATCCATGCGAAGGTGCGGACGACATTGCTCGTCAGCATCGGAATCAGTGACAGAAAGATGATGATTTGCCGCGTCCGGGAGCCGCTGTGCCAGTAAAGCAGCGCGATCGGAATGCCGAGCAACGTCGTTCCGATGACGGTCAGGACGCCGAGCCGGACAGTGTTCATGAGCACACGGAAGTTGAACGGATCGCCGAGGAATGCCGAATAGTTCTCGAGCGAGATGCCGGCCTTCCCGGAAAAGCTGTAGGCAACGAGCAGGGCGAGCGGCGTCACGAAGAACACCACCGAAAGCAGGAGCATCGGAAGGAGATACGGAGCGCCGCTCGACCTCATCGTCGTCATCCCCCTGCCACGAGCGTGTCGAACGCCCTGATCCAGGCGGCCCGGTTCTTGTTGATCAGCGTCCAGTCCGGATAGACCAGCGATGCGACCTGCTCGCGCGTGACATAGGCCGCGATGCCGGGTGTCAGCTCGACATCCCGGTTGGTCGGGAACATCTCCGAAGGCGGCAACTTCAGGACGTCCTGGGCGGCCTTCGAGATGGCTGCGTCCATATAGGCATAGGCCGCGTCGACATTCCGCGAACCCTTGGCCAGGTGGATGTTGACGGGCGCGGCTGGGGACCCTGTCTCGGGGTGGGCGAACTCGGCCGCGAGGCCCAGCGCCTTCAGGTGCGCCACATTGTTGGTCGAGCACATGAACACCGCGATCTCGCCCTGCTGATACAGCGTCATCTGGTGGTTGGTGCTGTCGATGACGGTCTTGAGGTTCTCGGGATGATCCCTGAACAGCTTGAAGACCGCGTCCATGTCGTCCGGACCCGTGCCGAAGATCTTCGCCAGCTGGGTATAGGCCATGACCGCGGTGTTTGATCCGAACCCCGTCCACGAGACCTTGCCGGCATAGGCCGGGTTCTCGAACAGATCGCGATAGCCGGCGGGCTTCGGCACCATGTCGGGATTGTAGGCAATGCCGTTGACCTCGACGGTGACGGTCGGGCCGTACTCTCCCTGGAAGGCGGGATCGAGCATGGCCCAGTTGGAAAGCTTGCCCGGATCGATCTTCTGGATCAGCCCGTTCTCGATCGCGACCGCGCCCTGTCCCGGCGACATCAGAAGCGTGTCGTAAGCCGGATTGTCCGGGCTTGCCTGGACCTTCGCCAGTTGGTCCTGGGCCAAAGCGGGCGCGATGGTGAGATCGTAGCCGGCCGCCGAAACGAGCGGCGTCAGCACGCGCCGGTAGGCATCCTCCCAACCGCCGGGAAAGGTCGCGGCGACGAGCGAGCCGGCGGCGCGCGCCCTGGCCGGCAACAGTGCGGCCGTTGCGACGCCTGCCGCAAGGAGCCCGAAACCGCGTCTGTTCAATCCGAATTCGGTCATGGATTGGCGCCTCTCCTGTTGGATCAGTTGCCGGTGTCGCGCGGGAAGACGTGACACCGGTCGGTGTCGACCTGGATGTAGACCCGGTCGCCCGGGACGGCCGCACGGCCTGCGGCGCCGCGCATCTCGGTGGCACGGATCTCGGTCCCGTCGACCAGCCGGAGGTCGTGGACCAGGGTCGGCCCGAGCGGAACGGAGATGGTGAGGCGCGCCTCGATCGTTGCCGGCCCGGGGGCAGCAAGGAGGCGCACATCCTCCGGCCGGCAGGTGACGACCACCGGCGCACCGGCGATGAACTGGAGATCCCGCTTCAGCACGAGGGTATCGCCCGTCGAAAGCCTGACCATTGCCTCATGGCCGCGAGAGGCTTCGACGATGCCCGGAAGCCGGCTTGCGTGGCCGATGAAGCTGTTCACGAAGAGAGTCTTCGGGTGGTCGTAGACGGTGGTCGGGCTGTCGATCTGCTCGACGCGGCCCCGATTCATCAGGACCAGCCGGGTCGCCAGGCTCTGCGCTTCCTCCTGGTCGTGGGTGACGATCAGCGTGGTGACGCCAAGCGATTTTTGCAGGCGCAGCATCTCGACCTGGAGATCGAAACGCAGCGCCCGGTCCAGCGCCCCGAAGGGTTCGTCGAGCAGCAGCAGCGACGGCCGGGCCGCAAGAGCGCGCGCGACAGCCACGCGCTGCTGCTGGCCGCCCGACAGCTCGCGCGGCAGGCGGCTGCCAAAGCCGTCGAGGCGGATCAGCGCAAGCAGTTCGGCGACCCTGGCGCGCCGCTCGGGCCGCGGCACGCGTTGGCAGGCCAGCGGATAGGCAATGTTCTCGGCGACCGTCAGGTGAGGAAACAGCGCATAGTTCTGAAAGACCATGCCGATGCCGCGCGCTCGGGCGGACAGAACCGTGAGATTCGTCGTTCCCAGCGAGATGATGCCGCGGTTGGGCCGGATCAGGCCGGCGATCGCCCGAAGCACCGTGGACTTGCCGCAGCCGCTCGGGCCGAGCAGGGCCGCGATCTCGCCGGCGGGAACATCGAAGCTGACATCGTCGACCGCCGGCGCGGTTCCTCCATAGGAATGCGTGAGAGCGCGCACCGACAGGGCGCGAGCGCTCATCGGCGCGGCCGACGCGATTCGTGCCGCTGTGGCGGTGCCGGGCCCGAATTCCGGAGTGGAGCGCGCGAGAGCAGGGTTCGTGTCCATGCAGTTTATGGAAGCAAGCGCCATGCCAACCCGTGCAGATAATAAAAATCTTAACTTAACTAACTGAATCACATGGAAAATTCATTCGAAAAACAAAGTTACGAAACTTTGTTCGACAAAATTTTCAAACTAACATGCGCAAGAAATAGCGCATCCAAACGCGCCAATTGGTGTAAATGTGGGCAGCCGCATACGGAGATCGCAGTGCGAACCAGCGTAAAACGCCGCGCCAAACCGCTGACCCAAGCTCAGGAGGCGCGGTTCGACTCCGTGGACGCAACGGAGGACGTCAGCGACCGGATCTGTGCGACTCTGGCCGCGGCCATCCGCGAAGGTGCGCTGAGGCCGGGATCCAAGATTCTGGAGGACGCGATCGCAGAGCACTTCGGGGTGAGCCGGACGGTCGTGCGCGGTGCGCTGGGCATTCTCGAGCATGACCATCTGCTGGAGCGTAAGCGAAACCGTGGCTCGTTTGTCGCCGAGCCCTCCATCGACCAGGCCCAGGAGCTGTTCGAGGCCCGTAGATCGATCGAACGCGTGATCCTCGAACTTGCGATCGGGCGCGCTTCGGCCGCCGACTGCGATCGGCTCAACGCCATCATCGAGCAGGAGCACGTCGTTCGTCAGGGCACGGACGAGAAGGCGAAGGCCGGCCTGTCCGGGCAATTCCATGTCGAGCTGGCGCGCATCAGCGGAAACGGGGTCCTGGCGGAGCTCCTGGAAAAGGTCGTGGCGCGGCTTTCGCTGGTGATGGCGCTCTATGAGGACGAGCGCCATGACGATTGCGGCACCGACCATCACAGAGCCATTCTTGCCGCCGTGCGAGACAAGGACCTCGATCGCGCGCAGCACCTGATGGCCGAGCACCTGTCGGACATCGAGGGGCGGGTCCGGCTGACCCAGGACCATGGTGACCGCCATACCTTCGAGTCGGTGCTGGCCAACTTCTCGACTCAATGACGGGAGCTGCCGAGGCGGCGCTCAGGGCCCGTGTATGCCAAGCGATTCACTCCATTCTAAAGAAATATACATCGCGTATACGTATTGACATACGCGGCGTATGTTCCGATATGGCGACATACGGGGCGTATGTGAATGCTCGTCACGGTCAGCGGGCCTCAACCCTGAAGCCGGGCGATCGTCGCGCCGGCCGGGCGGTCCGGCGGTGTCTGCACAGGAGTCAAACGATGGCCAAGCGCGATGCGATCTTCCCTGCCGGCCGGCAGGCGCTTTACGAGATCAACCGCTATTCGGCGGCGATCCGGTCGGGCGATCTGCTGTTCGTCTCGGGCCAGGTCGGCAGCCGCGAGGACGGGTCGCCCGAGCCGGACTTCGCCAAGCAGGTCCAGCTCGCCTTCGACAATCTCGCGGCCGTGCTGAAGGCCGCCGGCTGCACCTTCGAGGACGTCGTCGACGTCACCACCTTCCACACCGACCCGGCCGCGCAGTGGGAGACGATCAACCCGATCCGGCTGAAGGCGATCGGCGAGCCGCCCTATCCGAACTGGACCGCGGTCGGCGTGAACTGGCTGGCGGGCTTCGATTTCGAGATCAAGGTCATCGCGCGCATTCCGCAGGCTGGCTGAGCCGGGATGATCTCGGGTCGGATCATGCCGGTGGGGTCGTAGCGGGCGTTGCCGCTCCTGCTTGCGGGAGCATGTCACAACGCCCATCCCTCGCCGTCATTGCGAGGAGGCGAAGCCGACGAAGCAATCCATCGTCCCGCATGAGCGGAGGCATGGATTGCTTCGCTGCGCTCGCAATGACGGTGTTGGGGATTCCGAAAAGGTCTCGCTTGCGGGAGTCCGGAGGTGCGGGGTGGCCCGGTGAGACCCTTGTCGAGGTCCGGCCCCGCCCTCACCCGGTCTCGCTGCGCGAGCCCGACCTCTCCCGCCAGGCGGGAGAGGCAATACGAAGGCGCTTGGCAACTTGGTGATCTTCGGCCAGTGCGCGCCGGCGTGATCTGACCTGAAATGATCATGCTCTGATCCGGCCATCCTCGATCGACTCCAAGGGGCGCGTCGGTTCCGCACAGCCGGATCCGGCGCGCCCTTTTTATTTGCCCGCCGACAAAGCGCTTGACGCCGCCGGCAAAGCTCGCTTTCTTGGACGGAAGAAATTTCAGTCATTGAAATATACATCAACAACCGGTCGCGGATGCCGCTGCCGGAGCTAGGGAGGATGAGAGATGACGACCTTGCGTACCCGGATCCTGGCGGGCGCCGCCCTGGCGGCCATGCTGTCCGCCGCCCCGGCCGGCGCGGCCGAGCCGTTCCGCTGCGCGCCGGGCGAGCTCTACGCCATGAACGTGATGGTCTCGGGCGTCGAGTACTGGTTCCCGGTCTATGAGATGTTCAAGCAGGCCGGCAAGCAGATGGGCTGCGAGACCATCTACACCGGCACGCCCGACTATGACGTCACCAAGCAGATCGCCAGCTTCGACCAGATCCTGGCGCGCCAGCCCAAGGGCATCCTGGTGCATCCGATGAACTCGGATCCGTTCATCGAGCCGATCAACCGCGCGATCGAGCAGGGCACGGCGATCGTCACCTTCGCCGCGGATTCGCCGAACTCGAACCGCACCGCCTTCATCACCTCGAACAACGACCTCGAGGGCACGGGCGCGGCCGACGCCGTGGCCGAGGCGATGGGCGGCAAGGGCGAATACGGCGTGCTGGAGAATCCGGGCCAGGACAACCATGACCGCCGCGTCGCCGCCTTCATCGAGCGGATGGAGGAGAAGTGGCCGGACATGAAGCTGGTCGCCCGCGCCGCCTCGAACCAGGACCCGAACAAGGCGTACCAGGCCGTGCTGTCGATGGCCCAGGCCAACCCGAACCTCGGCGCGCTGTTCATGCCGGAGGCCAACTCGGCCCTCGGCGCCGCCCAGGCCAGCGTCGAGCTCGGCGGCAAGATCAAGGTCATGACCGCCGACGTGAACGCCAAGATCCTCGACATGATCAAGGCCGGCCAGGTCTTCGGCTCGGTCAACCCGAACCAGGGCATGCAGGGCTATATGGGCTTCATGGCGCTGTACCTCGCCGCCCATCCCGACCTGATCGACCCGATGAACGACGCCAAGGGCGCCGGCCGGAACCCGATGGTGATCCCGTTCATCGACAACGGCTACGCCGTGGTCACGGCCGCCAATGCCGATAACTTCTACTGGGACAAGTATCTGCAGCGCCGCGGCACCAAGGGCATCGACGAGTAATCGCCGATCCGACTGCCGGCCGGGACTCGTCCCGGCCGGCCTCCGCGACCCAGGAAGCCCTTCGAAATCCCATGTCCCTGCTCTCCGTCCACGACATCGCCAAGAGCTTCGGCCCGGTCCGCGCGCTGTCCGGCGTGCGGTTCGAGCTGCAGGCCGGCGAGGTGCACGCCTTGATGGGCGAGAACGGCGCCGGCAAGTCGACGCTGATGAACGTGCTGGGCGGCGTGCACCAGCCCGACCGCGGCACGGTCAGCCTGGACGGCAAGCCGGTGCGGATTCCCAGCCCGGCCGCGGCCCAGGCACTGGGAATCGGGCTGGTGCATCAGGAGATCGCGCTCTGCCCCGACGCCACCGTGGCCGAGAACATCTTCATGGCCGAGACCAATGGCCGGCGCGGCCTCAGGCGCAGCCTGTGGCTGGACACGCGCGACCTGAAGCGGCGGGCCGAGGCGGTGCTGGCCAGCCTGCATCCGGTGCCGGTCGACGTCCGCGCCGGCGAGCTGCCGATCGCCAGCCAGCAGATCGTCGAGATCGCCAAGGCCCTGACCCTGAACTGCCGGGTGCTGATCCTCGACGAGCCGACGGCGGCGCTGACCGAGG
Organism: Inquilinus sp. YAF38; assembly: GCF_052113205.1. Classification (NCBI taxonomy): domain Bacteria; kingdom Pseudomonadati; phylum Pseudomonadota; class Alphaproteobacteria; order Rhodospirillales; family Rhodospirillaceae; genus Inquilinus; species Inquilinus sp. YAF38. The sequence goes on from NZ_JBFRCU010000007.1 coordinate 109,784, forward strand.
CGGAGGCCGAGGCGCTGTTCGCCATCATCCGCGGCCTTCAGGCCCGTGGCATCGGCATCATCTATATCAGCCATCGCATGGCCGAGATCTTCGCCATCGCCGACCGCATCACCGTGTTCCGCGACGGCGCCTATGTCGAGACGCTGCAGACCGCGGCGACGACGCCGGAGCAGGTGGCGGCGAAGATGGTCGGCCGGCCGCTGCTGGACCTGTACCCGCCGCGCCGCGGCCCGGCCACAGGATCCCCGCTGCTCAAGGTCGAGGGCCTGTCCGACGGCGGCATCGTCCGCGATGTCGGCTTCGAGGTCCGGCCGGGCGAGATCGTCAGCCTCGGCGGGCTGATCGGCTCCGGCCGCACCGAGACGGTGCAGGCGATCTGCGGCCTCACCCGGCGCGCGTCCGGCCGGGTCACCTGCGACGGCGCCGAGGTGCCGCCGGGGGACTATCCCGCCGCGATCCGGCAGGGGCTGGTCTATCTGAGCGAGGACCGCAAGGGCAACGGCGTCTTCCTCGACCTGTCGATCGCCCAGAACGTCTCGTCGCTGGACCTGCGGCTGGTGTCGGGCCCGGTCATGGTCAGCCGCCGGCGCGAGGCGGCGCTGGCCGAGACGATGCGCCAGCGCCTGGGCATCCGCTGCGCCGGCGTGCACCAGCCGGTGGCGACGCTCAGCGGCGGCAACCAGCAGAAGGTGGCGCTGGCCCGGCTGCTGGCGGTCAATCCGCGCATCCTGTTCGTCGACGAGCCGACGCGCGGCGTCGACATCGGCGCCAAGGCGCAGATCTACGCCATCCTGCGCGAGCTCGCCGACCAGGGCGCCGGCATCGTCGCGATCTCGTCCGAGCTGCCGGAGCTGATCGGCATCAGCGACCGCATCCTGGTCCTGCATGAGGGCCGCCTGGCCGGCGAGCTCGGGCCGGGCGAGATGACCGAGGAGGCGATCATGCAGCTGGCCTCCGGCCTCGCTGTCCAGGAACGCGGACCCGGCGCGCCGCGCCGCGCCGCCATGGGAGACATCAGATGAGCATGGCCGACGTGACGCCGATGATGCGCGTCGTCCGGGTCCGCGAATTCGGCCTGCTGGCCATCATCGCCCTGCTGTTCGTGGCGATGAGCTTCGCCTCGCCCTATTTCCTGACCCTGTCGAACATGCGGGCGATCCTGCTGTCCTTCTCGATCGAGGGGATCGTGGTCATCGGCATGACCATCCTGCTGATCGTCGGCGGCATCGACCTGTCGGTGGGCTCGGTGGTCTGCCTGTCGATGGTGATCGGCGGCACGCTGTTCCTGGCCGGGCTGGACCCATGGTCGGCCAGCCTGATCGCGGTCGCGTGCTGCGGCGCCATCGGCTTCCTGATGGGGCTGTGCGTCACCCGCATCGGGCTGCATTTCTTCATCGTGTCGCTGGCCTTCATGGTGATCACCCGCGGCCTCAGCCTGCTGCTGACCCAGGGCACGCCGCAGTCGCTGTTCTCGCTGCCGAAGGAGTTCAAGTTCGTCGGCCAGGGCAGCGTCGGCGGCCTGCCCTTCGTCATCCTGATCTTCCTGGTGCTGATCGCCGTGTTCGACGTGCTGCTGCGCAAATCGGTGCTGTTCCGGCGGGTCTACTACACCGGCAGCAACGAGAAGGCGGCCCGCTTCTCCGGCATCGACACCAGGCGCACCAAGATCATCTGCGCCACTTTGTGCAGCACGCTGGCCGGCGTCGCCGGGGTGATCTACATGGCCCGGTTCGGCGCGGCCACCCCGCAATTCGGCGTCGGCATGGAGCTCAGCGTCATCGCCGCCGCGGTGATCGGCGGGGCCAGCCTGAACGGCGGGTCCGGCACCATCGCCGGCGCGGTGCTGGGGGCGGCCCTGCTGTCGCTGGTCACGTCGTCGCTGATCCTGCTCAACGTGCCGGTGTACTGGCAGGACATCATCCGCGGCGCCATCCTGCTGGTGGCGGTGACGATCGATCACCTCCTCAACATGAACAAAGCCCGGGGCTGACCGATGCCGCGCCCGCTCTACAGCGAATCCGAACGACTGCGAAACATCCACCGCGTCCTGGTGATGTTCTACCAGGAGCACCGCTCCCAGGCCGACATCGCGGCGGAGATCGGCATCTCGCCGGCCAGCGTCAACCGCATGATCCGCGAGGGGCATGAGCGCGGGCTGGTCGACATCCGCATCCGCTCGCCCTTCGATGCGGAGGAGGGGCTGTCGTCGACGCTGAAGCGCCTGGGCGGCCTCGATTCGGCGGTGGCGGTGGCCGCGGTCTCGACCGACCCGGCGATCGTGCTGAAATCGGCGGCCGAGGCGGCGGCGACGACGCTGCTGGAAGGCCTGGCCGACGGCATGACCATCGCCGTCTCCGGCGGCGTCGCCCTCTGCGCCACGATCGAGGCGCTGGCCCCGCCGCGGGCCTATGACGTCCGCGTCGTGCCGGCCACCGGCGGCGTCCAGGGCAAGTTCCGCACCGACGTCAACCACGTCGCCGTCGCTTTGGCCGAGAAGCTGGGCGGCAAGGCCTACCAGCTGCACGCCCCGATCTTCGCGGCGAACGAGGCGGAGCGGGCGGCGCTGCTGTCGGTGTCGACCATCCGCAGCGTGCTCGACATGGCCCGGTCCGCCGACGTCGCCCTGTTCGGCATCGGCTCGGTGCGCGACGAGCACGCCACCTACCTGACCCTGTCGGACACCGCCGACCGCGGCGCGATCGAGCGCGTCGGGGCCGAGGCGGAGCTGCTGGCCCATCTGCTCGATCGCGACGGCCGGCCCTGCGACCACCCGTCGAACCGCCGGCTGGTGGCGCTGACGCTGGACGAGCTGGCGGGGATCCCGCGGCGGATCGCGGTCGCCTCGGGCGAGCGCAAGGTCGGGGCCATCGCCGCGGTGCTGCGCGGCGGCGCGCTGGGCCATTTGATCACGGATGACCGGACGGCGCGCGCCGTCGTCGAAAAGCTGGAGGGCAAGGATGCAGATGCAGCGTGAGATCGGGGCCAGCGGGATCCCCGCCAGCGCGGTGGGGCTCGGCACCTGGGCCATGGGCGGCTGGCTGTGGGGCGGCGGCGACGACGATGCCTCGGTGGCGGCGATCCGCGCCGCGCTGGACGCCGGAGTCACCCTGATCGACACCGCCCCGGCCTATGGCCTGGGCCGGGCCGAGGATCTGGTCGGCCGGGCGGTCGAGGGCCGCCGCGACGAGGTCGTGCTGGTGACCAAATGCGGCCTGGTCTGGGACACCGACAAGGGCCGGCCCTTCGTCGGCCAGGACGACAAGACCATCCACCGCTATCTCGGCGCGGAGTCGGTGCGGCAGGAGCTGGAGGCCAGCCTGCGCCGCCTGCGCACCGACCATGTCGACGTGCTGATCACCCATTGGCAGGACCCGACGACCCCGATCGCCGAGACCATGGACGCGCTGCTGGCGCTGAAGGCCGAGGGCAAGACCAAGGCCATCGGCATCAGCAACGCCAGCGTCGAGGATCTCGCCGCCTACCGTGCCGCGGGGCAGGTCGATTGCGTGCAGGAGGCCTACAACATGCTCGACCGCGGGCTGGAGCAGACGCTGATCCCGCCCTGCCGCCAGGCCGGCATCGCCGTGATCAGCTATTCCAGCCTGGCGCTGGGCCTGCTGACCGGCCGGATCGGGCCGGAGCGGAGCTTCGACGGCGACGACCTGCGCCGCACCAATCCGCGGTTCTCGGCCGAGAATCGGCGTTTGGTGGCCGCCTTCGCCGCCGATTTGGGCGGCATCGCCCGCGATCATGGCGTGGAGGTCGCCGATGTGGTGATCGCCTGGACCCTGACGCAGCCCGGCATCACCTTCGCCCTGTGCGGCGCGCGCAACGCCGACCAGGCCCGGGCGAACGCGCGGGCGGGAGAATTACGCCTGGCGGCGGACGAGCTGGCGGCGATCGACCGCGCCATCGCCACCCATCTCGGCCCGGTCGCGGCGGCCGCGTAGCAACGGCTTTGGGAATGTCCAACTCACAAATCCTCGGGCGCATTCCGATTACCTCTCCCGCTTGCGGGAGAGGTCGGAGACGCGAAGCGGCTCCGGGTGAGGGCTCTTTGTCGAGGCCCGGGCCAGCCCTCACCCGGTCGTCCTGCGGACGCCCGACCTCTCCCGCCAGGCGGGAGAGGCAACACAAAGCTCAGCCCGTTGTGAGTCAGGACACGACACGATGACCGGCAATGGCTCGGCCATCCCCGAGCGGGCCATCCCCGAGCGGGCCGATGTCCTGGTGATCGGCGGCGGGATCAACGGTATCAGCACCTTCCGCGAGCTGGCGCTGCAGGGCATCGACGTGGTGCTGGTCGAGCGCGACGATTTCTGCTCCGGCGCCAGCGCCGCCTTGTCCCGCATGGTGCATGGCGGCCTGCGCTACCTCGAGAACGGCGAGTTCCGGCTGGTGCGCCAGTCGCTGCAGGAGCGCGATCGGCTGCTGCGCAACGCGCCGCACTATGTCTTCCCGCTGCCGACGCTGGTGCCGGTGACGGCCCGGCTGCGCGGCACGCTGGCGACGATCGGCGCCTTCCTCGGCATCGCCGAGCGGCCGAAGGCGCGGCCCGGGCTGATGATCCGGGCCGGGCTCGCGCTCTACGACCTGCTGTCCTGGCGCAGCCGGACCATGCCGCGGCATCGCGGCATCGGCCGGGCCAGGCTGCAGCGCCTGGCCAAGGGCATCACCCGGCGGGCGGTGGCGGGGGTGCTGTATTACGACGCCCGCGTCACCCAGCCGGAGCGGCTGGGCATCGAGCTGTTGCTCGACACCGAGGCCGAGACCGGCGCCCGCGCCTTCTCCTACACCGAGATCACCGGCCGCGACGGCGACGGCCTGGCCTGGCGCGACCGGCTGACCGGCGCCAGCGGGCGGATCGCGCCGCGCGTGGTGGTCAACGCCACCGGCGCCTGGGTCGATCTCGTCGGCGGCGCCATCGGGCCGGCCACCAACCGCCGCCGGGTCCAGGGCACCAAGGGGTCGCATCTGATGATCCGCAACCCGCTTCTGCAGGAGGCGTTGGGCGACCGGATGATCTATTTCGAGAATGCCGACGGCCGCATCTGCATCGCCTTCAACCATGCGAACGCGGCGATGGTCGGGTCCACCGACATCCGGATCGACGACCCCGACGACGCGGTCTGCCTGGATGACGAGAAGCGCTACATGCTCGAAGCGCTCGGCGGCATCTTCCCGGATCTGGAGGTGCGCGAGGACGAGATCGTCCATGTCTTCACCGGCGTCCGCCCGCTGCCGGTCAGCGAGGACGAGGCGACCGGGCGGATCAGCCGCGACCATGCCGTCGGGGTCGACCCGGCGGGCGCGCTGCCCTTCGCCGTGCTGACCCTGATCGGCGGCAAATGGACCACCTTCCGCGCCTTCGGCGAGGAGGTCGCCGACCTGGCCCTGGCCCAGCTCGGCCAGCCGCGCCGGGTCGGCACCCACGACCTGGCGATCGGCGGTGGCCGGGGCTTTCCGCGCGACGCCGCCGCCCGGTCGCGCTGGCAGCGGGACCAGGCCGCCGCCGCGGGCCTGCCGCTGGCGCGGTTCCAGAATCTGAGCGAGCGCTACGGCAGTCGCGCCGTCGCCGTCGCCCGTTTCCTCGGCGAGGGGCCGGACGAGCCGGTCGCCGCCGCCCCCGACTATTCGCGGCGCGAGCTGCAATATTTGATCGAGACCGAACGGGTGCGCGACATCGGCGACCTGCTGCTGCGTCGCACCCTGCTGGGGATGGAAGGGCGGGTCACCGCCGCCCTGGTCGCCGAGGCCGGGGCGCTGGTTGCGTCCAGCCTGGGCTGGACCGAGGCCGAGACCGCGGCCGCCGCGGCCCGCTTCGACGACATCATGGCCCGCCGCCACCGCGTGCAGGCCGCGCAACACTGATGGGGTTTCCGATGTATCTGACCAAGAAGGTCCGCTTGAACCGGCTGATGCGGAATGGCCGCTGCCTGGATGTCGCGATCGACCACGGCGTCTGCAACGAGCCGTCCTTCATGGCCGGGCTGGAGGACATGGCAGGCGTGGTCTGCATGCTGACCGCGGCCGGGCCGGACGCGATCCAGATGAATTACGGCCAGGCCGACCTGCTGCAGTCGATGCCGGGGCAGAACCGGCCGGCGCTGGTGATGCGCGTCGACATGGGCAACCCCTACAACCGCCAGCGTCATCGCGAGATGTGGGCGCTGCTGCAGAACGAGGCCGACCCGATCCTGCCGGCGTTGCGGCTTGACGCGGCCTGCGTCGTGGTGAACCTGTTCATGCTGCCGGACGAGCCGGGGCTGTTCCGGCAATGCGTGCAGAACATCAGCCGGCTCGGCAATGATTGCGAGAAATACGGCATGCCGCTGATGATCGAGCCGCTGGTGATGCAGCCGAACGACCGCGGCGGCTACCTGGTCGATGGCGACACCGAGAAGATCGTCACCCTGGTCCGGCTGGCGCGCGAGCTCGGCGCCGACATCGTCAAGGCCGACCCAACCGACGACCCGGCCGATTTCCGCCATGTGGTCCAGGCGGCGCGCTGCCCGGTGCTGGTCCGCGGCGGCGGCAAGGCCGACCTGCGGCGCGTGTTCGACACTTCCGCCGCGCTGATGGCCCAGGGCGCCCATGGCCTGGTCTATGGCCGCAACATCTACCAGCACGACAACCCCGGCGCGGTGGTGGCGGCGCTGATGGCGATGATCCATGACGGCGCGGACGCCGACGCTGCCTGGTCGATCTATCGCAACGGGGGCGGACGATGAGCGCCTGGCTGGGCATCGACGCCGGCAACACCGGGGTCAAGGCGCTGCTGTTCGACGATGCGGGGCGGGAGCTGGCCTGCGCCCATCGCGACACCGGCGGCCACAGCCCGGAGCCCGGCATGGTCGAGCGCGACATCGGCCGCCTGCGCACCGATCTCGCCGACCTGGTCCGCGAACTCTTGGACAAGAGCGGCCTGCAGGGCCGCGACATCGCCGGCATCGGCACCTCGGGCCATGGCAACGGACTCTATCTGCTCGACGCCGAGGGCGGGCCGCTGGCGGCGATCCAGTCGCTCGATTCCCGCACCGCCGGGCTGGTCGAGGAGTGGGCGGCCGCCGGGGTGGGGGAGGCGGCGGCGGCGATCTGCCTGCAGCGGCCCTGGCCGTCGCAGACCCCGGCGCTGCTGGCCTGGATGTCGCGGCACCGGCCGCAGGTGCTGGCGCGCGCCGCCCATGTGCTGATGTGCAAGGATCTGGTGGTCCATGCCCTGACCGGGCAGGTGGCGACCGACATCACCGACATGGGCGGGGCCGGGCTGCTGCGCCTGCCCGAGAACCGCTACGATGACGGGCTGCTCGACATCTACGGGCTCGGCGGCGTCGCCGCCAAGCTGCCGCCGCTGCACTGGCCGACCGACCAGGTCGGCACGGTGTCGGCGGACGCCGCGTCCCGCACCGGCCTGGCCGAGGGCACGCCCGTGGTCGCCGGCTTCTTCGACGTGGTGGCCAGCGCCGTCGGCGCCGGCGTCACCCGGCCGGGCCAGGCCTCGATCATCCTCGGCACCTGGAGCATCAACCAGGTGGTGGTCGACGCGCCGCTGGACGGGGTGTTCATGGCGACCGGCATCGCGCCCGGCCGCTTCCTGTCGATGGAGAATTCGGCCACCTCGGCGACCAACCTGGAATGGCTCGCCCATCACCTGCTGGCGCAGGATTCCCGGCGGGCAGGCGGCAGCGCCTTCGCTTTGGCCGACGCCCTGGCCGCCGCGGCGCCGCCCAAGGCCGACGGACCGATGTACCATCCCTATCTCTACGGCGCGGCCGGCGATCCGTCTGCCCGCGCGGGGTTCTTCGGTCTGGCCGGCTGGCATGACGGCGGCGACATGGTGCGGGCGGTGTTCGAAGGCGTCGCCTTCGCCCATCTCGCCCATGTCGAGAAGCTGCTCGCCGCCGGGGCGCGGCTGCGCGGCATCACCATTTCCGGCGGCGGCGCCCGCAGCCCGGTCTGGCCGCAGATGATCGCCGATGTGCTGCGGCTGCCGGTCAAGGTCGCGGCGCAGGCGGAGACCGGGGCGCTCGGCGCCGCCATGGCGGCCGCGGTCGGCGCAGGCCGCTACGACAGCCTGGACGAAGCCGCCGCCGCGATGGTGGCGCCGTCGCGCGAAGTGGTGCCCGACCCCTGCCTGGCCGGCTTCTACCAGCGCCGCTTCGCTCTGTGGCAGGCGGTCGGCAAAAGCCTGGCGCCACATTGGGCGGCCCTGCGCGATCTCGGCCAGGCCTGATCGCGCCGCAGGCCGGCACGGCCGATGGCGCCGTTGAGCTTGAGGTGGACGTCCGAGACCTTGTCGCCGGGGCCGATGTCGCGCATACCCTCGAACTGCCGAAGAGCAGCACGCAGGCGATCTCGGCTGAGCTCGCCAAACGCGGCAGCAACCGCCAAGCCGTACAGGCCGCCCGGAAGGCCGGGCAGATGACCGGAGAGACCTCATGATCCGCTCGCTGCTCTACGTCCCGGCCTCCGAGCCGCGCTTCATCGAGAAGGCCCACACCCGCGGCGCCGACGCCGTGATCCTCGATCTCGAGGATGCCGTCGCGCCCTCCCGCAAGGCGGCGGCGCGCGACGCGCTGGCGGACAGCGTTGCCCAGGCCAGCCGATCCGGCGCCACGGTCTATGTGCGGATCAACGCCGAGCCGGAGCTGCGCTTCCTGGATGCGGAGGCGGCCTGCCGTGCCGGCGCGGCGGGGCTGCTGGTGCCCAAGACCGGCTCCGCGGCGGAGCTGGCGGAGCTGGCCGGGCGGCTCGATCCGGTCGAGCGCGAGCTTGGCCGGCCGGCCATGGAGTTCGTCGCCCTGATCGAGGATCCGGCGGCGCTGCTCGACGCCCGCGCGATCGCCGCTGCCCCCCGGGTCGTCGCGCTGGCCCTCGGCTCGGAGGATTTCGCCACCGCCACCGGCGCCGTGCCGACGCCGGAGACGCTGCGGCTGCCGAAGCTGCTGCTGCACTACGCCGCCAAGGCGGCGGGACTGCGCTCCTACGGCCTGCTGCGCTCGGTCGCCGACTACCGCGACGTCGAGGCGATGACGGCGTCGGCGCGCGAGGCGCGGGCCTTCGGCTTCGACGGGGCCAGCTGCATCCATCCCGCCGTCGTGCCGATCCTCAACCAGGCGTTCGCCCCGACGGAGGAGGAACTGGCCTGGGCCCGCAAGGTGGTCGAGGCCGATGCCGCGGCGCAGCGCGACGGCAAGGGCGCCTATCTGGTCGACGGGCGCTTCGTCGACGCGCCGGTGGTGGAGCGGGCCCGGCGCATGCTGGCGGCATCGGGCGGATCGTTCCTATGATCCGGTGCGGACGGCGGGACACCCATACCGGCCCGCCGGAGCGGAGATCGAGGCGGCGGGGCATCGGCTATGCTGCGGCGTCGGCGTCGATCGCGCGATCGCCGAGGGCGTCGACGATCAGGCGATACTTGACCCGGGCATTGGTCATGTCGCGGAAATAGTTGACCAGGTCGCCCCATGGGTCGTTGACCCGGTTCAGCCCCGAAATGAAGGCGACGACCGTCCCGACCTCGGTCTCGCCGCGAACGACGAACCATCCGCCGACGAACAGGATGCCGATGACCCCGATCTGGTGCAGCAGGTTCATCAGGAAGTTCATGCCGAACTTGCGCCGGTAGATCTGCATGTTGAGGCGATAGATGTCGCCGACCTGCCGTCGATAGCGGCCGGTCTCGCGGGGACCTCGCCGCTCGGCGGCCTCGTCGACGATCTCGACGCTGAGGCCCCGCATGACCTTGATCCGCTGTTCGGTGCGCTGGTTGATCGCCCGCTGCAGGAACGGGATGAACAGGAACTGCGGCAGGAACAGCACGGCGGCGACGGCGGCCATCCAGGGCTCCAGCACCACCATGTAGCCGAACACGGCGATCAGCAGCCCGCCGTTCAGCACCACCTCCGAGACGCTGGCGCCGACGAAGCCGCCGACGGCTTCGACCTCCGACACGATGATCGAGATGTCGATGCCTTCCTTGCGGGCGTCCGGCTCGCCGTCCCCGCCGTTCCGGCCGGATGGGCTCAGCTGCAGCCGCAGCCGCTGGTTGGCGGCCTCGGTCACCGATCCACGGTAGATGTTCAGGAGGAGCTTGAGCCCGCCCTGGACCAGCACGACGCCGACATACATGAGGGACAGCAGGATCAGCTGTTCGAGCGCGTGCTTCTCCAGCGCGCCATTGACGATCCGCCGCTGCAGCTCCAGGGGCGCGAGGTCGAGCAGGAAGACCATGATGGCGAGCAGCGACAGCAGGATCTGATCCCGCGCGCTGACCCGCCAGATGTAGCGGAAGAGGCCCTGAGGCATGGTCGTCTGCGATGCCGGGCCCGGGGGCCGCCTCGGCCGGAGCCGAGGCGGTTGGTCCTCAGATCCGGTCGTCACGCAGATGGCCGCCGAGCGACGCGCTGACCGCCGCGATGAAGGCGCCGATTAGCAGCGCCAGGAAGGCGGTGAAGGCGGTCGACAGCCCGGCCTTGCGGGCGGCATCCGCCGCTTCGCGCGCCTTGGCGATGGCGGCGTCGACCTGCGCCGTCATCTCATCGACCCGCTTCTCCGCGTCGGCCTGGCTGAGGCCGGTGCGCTGCGCCACGAGCTGGGCCAGGTAGCTCTTGTCGGCCGCGGGCAGGCTGCCGGCCGCGGCGGCGTTGGCCAGGATGCGCGCCACCTCCGGCCGCGGATCGGTGTTGCCCGCGGCCGGCGCCTGGGCGTTCGGCGCGGGCCGGAACAGCAGGTCGATGGCGTAGCCGGTCGGGTCGGCGGGCACCGCGGCCGGGGCCGCCGCCGTCGCGCCCTGCGCCGCGCCGGACGCGACCGTCGCCGTGGCCTGGACGCTGGTCGACGCCGCGCCGTAGGTGACGACGCCCAGGATCAGGACCACGAACAGGGTGGAAACGCACCAGGCGAGGAAACCATGGGCGGTGTCGCGGAAGGCGACCTCGTCGGTGTGGAGGCTGGTCCAGCGCGTCCGCAGCCGCCCGGTGACGTAGCCGCCGAGGCCGGAGGCCACCCACTGGATGACGACAAGCCCGATCGCGGTGGTGACCGCGAAGGTCGTGGCGCCGGCGCCCGATCCCGGCCAGGGCGAGACGATCGACAGGCCGAAGCCCGCCCCCAGGACCATCAGCGCCAGGGTGACCGCGGTGGCGACGGCGGCGCCGGCGAAGATGGCGCCCCACGATACGCCGGATGCCGCGGTCTCGACTGCCGGGACGACGGCGCGCGTTTCGGAATATTCGGAATAAGTGCCGACCATGTTGCCCTCCCTCAGCGGAACAGCAGCAGGATGAGGATGATCACCGGGATCGGAATCCCGAGAAGCCAGAGAAGAATGCCGCGGCCCATATCGGCCTCCTGAAGCAGAATCACTGAGTCTGCGAATGGACGGCCGGCCGCCTCCGTTCCGCTCGGCCGCAAATTCTTTCCTGGATATCGACTGTGAGGATGGCCGCCGTGTGCCCTGCCATCCCATCCTCGCCAAGTTATGGAGCCTTCGTTGCCTGACCCTGAAAGAAGTTGATGAGATGCCGGGAGACGAAGCCCGGGTTCTCATCCGGCAGCCAATGCCCGGTCTCCGGCGCTACGGCGCCGGAGACATTATCCGCAGCCTCCTTGGCCATATCCAGCTCCTTCCAGCCATTGCTCCGCTCGCCGGCGAGCGCCAGGACCGGCATCGGCAGCTTTGCCTTCAGGAACTCCTTGAACCGCCGTTCGTCCTCGGGAAAGGCGCGATACAGCTCGAAGCCCGCGCGCATTCCGCCGGGCGCGGCATAGGCCCGCGCGTAGACGGCCAGATCCTCGTCGGCGATCGGCGCGGCGAGCCGCTTCTTCATGAAGTCCGAGATGTACGCATACTCATGCCCGGCCACGAGCATCTCGGCGATGTCGCGCTGCTGGTGCAGGCCGAAATGCCAGAGCTCCGGATCGGGCTTGTGGATCGCTTCGTCCCAGACCCGCGTGCCGGGCACCGGCACGTCGAGCATCGCGAGCCTGGCGACTTCGTCCGGCCATTGCGCGGCATAGGCATAGGCGACCATGACCCCGATGTCGCGGCCGACAAGATCCACCTTCGCCGGACCCAACTGGTGCACGAGGTCCCGGATGTCGGCCGCCATGGTGGCCTTGTCGTAGCCGTCGAGCGGCCGTTCCGACTCGCCCGCACCACGATAGTCGACCGCCACGACGCGGAAGCCCGCCTTGGCCAGCTCCGGCATCACGCGCCGCCATGTGTACCAGGTCTGGGGCCAGCCATGGAGGAGGACGACCAGTTCGCCATCGGTCGGACCGCCGATCACATAGTGCAGCCGCACACCGTTCGCGTCCGCGAACCGATGGGAAAAAATCGTGTCGAAATCGGCCGGCAGGCCGGTCCGCGAGGAGAGCGGCCCGGGCGTGTCCTGGGCATGGCCGGGTGAGACGGCGACGCAGAGGCACACTGCGAGCGCCGAAAGCAGGGCGATCCACGAATGTCGAATCATGATCAGATCCAATGCTGGTCGGCTGCATCGAAGGCCTGCCCGCAGGCGCTCCGGGGGCGCACCCACCGTTTCAATCGCATTGCCGGCGAGGGGTTCCCTTTCCTCGAGCCGCGGGCTTCGCGGCCGACTGGAACGGCGCAGCCTCGGGCGCCGTTGGACTAGGACTGCATCCTTAGTCGCCGTGGGATATTGCGATGACCAGAGCCGATCTCGGCCCGACCGCCCACATCGCCCATCGTCCGATCCACTCGATGCTCGTGTCGGTGCCGATCACCTGCTTCGTCGGCACGCTCTTGACCGACATCGCCTATTGGCGCACCGCCGAGATGATGTGGGCCGATTTCTCCGCCTGGCTGGTCACGGTCGGCGTGATCCTGGCCTTTTTCGCCGCGATCGCCGGCCTGATCGACTTCCTGGGCAACCGCCGGGTGCGGGCCGTGGGCCCGGCTTGGCCGCATGCGATCGGCAATGTCGTCGTGCTGGTCCTGGCGGCCCTGAACATGCTGATCCACACCCGCGACGGCTGGACCTCGGTGGTGCCGTGGGGGCTGATCCTCTCGGCGGCGGTCGTCCTCATCCTTCTGTTCACCGGCTGGATGGGCTGGTCGATGGTCTATCGCCACGGCGTGGGAGTGGCAGAGCGATGAACGGATTCCGTGCCCTGAGGCCTGCGGCGCTGGCGCTGGCCGCCGCCGCCTCGGTGCTTGTCCTCGCGGCCTGCAACGAGGAAGACTTCGACACCGGCAGCCAGATCGGCGCCAACCCCGTCTTGCCCGAGCCGCAGCAATATCTGTTCCCACCGATGCATCTCGCCTCCGTCGTCGGCTGGAAGCAGGGCGAGGCGCCGACGGTCGCGAAGGGGCTGAAGATCGAGGCCCTGGCCACCGGCCTCGAGCATCCGCGTTCGCTGTTTGTCCTGCCCAACGGCGATGTCCTCGTGGTCGAATCCAAACCACCGGGGGTCGAGCCGATCCGGCGGCCCAAGAGCATCGTGACCGGCTGGATCGAATCGCTGGTGACGGGCGGCGGCGATCTGCCGAGCAACCGGATCACGCTGCTGCGCGATGCGGATGGCGACGGCAAGCCGGAGACGCGCAGCATCTTCATCGACCATCTCAGCTCGCCCTTCGGCGTGGCGCTCGTCGGCAGCGACCTCTATGTCGCCAACACCGATGCGATTCTGCGCTTCCGCTACAACACCGGCGACACCAGCATCACCGCCCCCGGCACGCTGCTGACGCCGCTGCCGGGCGGCCCGATCGACCATCACTGGACCAAGAGCCTGGTCGCCAGCCGGGACGGGTCGCTGCTGTATGTCGGCGTCGGGTCGAACAGCAACGTGTCCGAGAACGGCATGGAGGCGGAGAAGAACCGCGCCGCGATCTGGGAGGTCGACCGGCAGAGCGGCCGCTGGCGCCTGTTCGCGACCGGCCTGCGCAACCCGAACGGGCTCAGTTGGGAGCCCGAGAGCGGCGCGCTGTGGGCGGTGGTGAACGAGCGCGACGAGCTGGGCCCAACCTGGTGCCGGACTACATGACCTCGGTCAAGGATGGCGGCTTCTACGGCTGGCCCTACAGCTATTACGGCCAGCATCTCGACCCGCGCGTCCAGCCGCAGCGCCCCGACCTGGTGGAGAAGGCAATCGTCCCGGACTATGCGCTGAGCTCGCATGTCGCGCCGCTGGGGATGGCCTTCACCACGGCGGACGCGCTGCCCCAGCCCTATCGCGGCGGCGCCTTCGTCGGCGAGCATGGCAGCTGGGACCGGGGCGAGTTCAACGGCTACAAGGTCGTGTTCGTCCCGTTCAGCGGCGGGCATCCGAACGGCAAGGCGCAGGACGTGGTGACGGGCTTCCTGAATGCGGATGGCGAGGCGCGGGGCCGGCCGGTCGGCGTCGCGGTCGACAAATCCGGCGCGCTGCTGATCGCCGACGACGTCGGCAACACGGTGTGGCGGGTCACGGCGGAATAGCTGCCGGCGTCGTGAAGCAGGAGGCATCACCCGGCGCCTGGGCTCCGCGCTTCCCTTCAGCGGTTCGCCTGGCCGGGCAGGATCGCCAGCCCCTCATCGGCGACGATCTGCTCCTCATCCGTCGGGACCACCAGGATCCGGGCGGCGCTGCCGGCGGCGTCGATGCGGCCGGCGTTCCGCGCATTGAGCCGGTCGTCGGTGCCGAGGCCCAGCCACTCCAGCCGCCGGCAGATCCGGGCGCGGATCTCCGGCTGGTGCTCGCCGATGCCGGCGGTGAAGACCAGGGCATCGAGCCCGCCGAGCGTGACGGCGAGGCCGGCGATGGCTTGGGCGATGCGGAAGGTGAAGATGTCGAGCGCCTCGCCGGCCGACGGGTCGGCGCTGGCCAGCAGGTCGCGGGTGTCGCCGCTGATGCCGGACAGGCCGAGCAGCCCGGCGCGGTGATACAGCAGGTCCTCGACCTCTTCGACTGTCATGCCGTCCGGACCGAGCAGATGCAGCAGCACCCCGGCGTCGAGCGCGCCGGGCCGGGTCGCCATCGGCACCCCGTCCAGGGCGGAGAAGCCCATCGTCGTCTCGACGCTGGCGCCGTCCTTGAGGGCGCAGAGGCTGGCGCCGCTGCCGAGATGGGCGACGACCACCCGGCCCGCCGCCAGCTCCGGATGGTCCCGGCACAGCGCGTTGGCGATGAAGCGGTAGGACAGGCCGTGGAAGCCGTAGCGCTTGATGCCGCGGTCATGCAGCGCTCGCGGCAGGGCGAAGCGGCGGACCTCGTCCGCCTGGCCGGCATGGAAGGCGGTGTCGAAGGACGCGGTCTGGACGATGCCGGGCCGCAGCGCGCCCATGGCCTCGATCAGCCGCAGCGCCGGCGGCTGGTGCAGCGGCGCCAGCGGCACCAGCGCCTGCAATTGTTCCAACACCTCGCCGGTGATGCGGACCGGGCCGGTGAAGGCCTCGCCGCCATGCACCACACGGTGCCCGGCCAGGGCCAGGCCGTTGAGGCCGAGCCGGTCGTCCAGCACCTGCAGGCAGCCGTCGAGCACGGCCTGCAGGTCAGCCGGATCCGCGGCGCCGATCTCGATGGTTTCGGAGACGCCCTCCGCCTCCAGCCGCAGCGCCGGCGGCCGCCCCTTGAGGTCGAGCACGGCCTTGGCGCGGCGCACGGCCTTGCCGCCGCGCTCCTCGAACAGGCCGAGCTTGATCGAGGAGGAGCCGGCGTTGAGGGCCAGGATTTCGAGCGGCATCAGTCGAACGGCGCCGCGGTGCCGCGGCTCGGCCAGCGCCAGTCGGCGACGTCGGGCATGTCGCGGCCATGCTGCCGGACATAGTCGTGATGCTCCGCCAGCCGGTCCTGGAACCGGCGGCGGGCGCGGTCGGCGTCGGCGCCGAGCTGCGGCAGGCGATCGATCGCGGCGATGGCGAGGTGGAAGCGGTCCAGCTGGTTCAGCACCACCATGTCGAAGGGCGTGGTGGTGGTGCCTTCCTCGCGGAAGCCGTGGACATGGAAGTTGTCGTGGTTGGTGCGCTTGTAGGTCAGGCGGTGGACCAGCTGCGGATAACCGTGGAAGGCGAAGATCACCGGCCGGTCATGGGTGAACAGGCCGATGAAATCCTCCTCCGGCAGGCCGTGCGGGTGCTGCTCCTTCGGCTGCAGCGCCATCAGGTCGACGACATTGACCAGACGGATGCGCAGCGCCGGCAGGTGCTCGCGCAGCAGCGCCACGGCGGCGACGGCCTCCAGCGTCGGCACGTCGCCGGCGCAGGCCAGCACCACGTCGGGGTCGCCGTCGCCCTCGTTGCTGGCCCAGCCCCAGCGGCCGATGCCGGCCCGGCAATGGGCGGCGGCCTGGTCGATGTCCAGCCATTGCGGCGACGGCTGCTTGCCGGCGACGATGACGTTGATCCGGTCATAGGTGTGCAGGATGTGGTCGGTCACCCACAGCAGCGTGTTGGCGTCCGGCGGCAGGTAGATGCGGACGATGTCGGCCTTCTTGTTGACGACATGGTCGATGAAGCCGGGGTCCTGGTGGCTGAAGCCGTTGTGGTCCTGCCGCCAGACATGCGAGGTCAGCAGGTAGTTCAGCGACGAGATCGGCTGCCGCCATTCCAGTTCGCGGCTGACCTTCAGCCATTTGGCGTGCTGATTGACCATCGAATCGACGATGTGGATGAAGGCCTCGTAGCAGGAAAACAGGCCGTGCCGGCCGGTCAGCAGGTAGCCTTCCAGCCAGCCCTGGCACAGATGCTCGCTCAGCACCTCCATCACCCGGCCCTCATGCGCCAGGTGAACGTCCTCGGGCAGGATATCCTCCATCCACACCCGGTCGGTGACCTCGAACACGGCGTCGAGGCGGTTGGAGGCGGTCTCGTCCGGCCCGACCAGGCGGAAGGTCTGCGGGTTCTGCCGGATGACGTCGCGCAGCAACTGGCCCATCGCCTTCGTCGCCTCGCCATGGCTGCCGCCGGGCTCCGGCACGTCGAGAGCGAAGCTGCGGTAGTCGGGGACCTCCAGCTCCTGGCGCAGCTTTCCGCCATTGGCGTGCGGGTTGGCGCCCATGCGGCGGTCGCCCTGTGGTGCCAGGGCCTGCAGCTCCGGCACCAGCCGGCCGGACTCGTCGAACAGCTCCTCCGGCCGATAGCTGCGCATCCAGGCCTCGAGCTGGGCGAGATGCTCCGGCTTGTCGGCCAGGCCGGACAGCGGCACCTGGTGCGACCGCCAGAAGCCTTCGGTCTTCAGCCCGTCGACCTCCTTCGGCCCGGTCCACCCCTTTGGCGTGCGCAGGATGATCATCGGCCAGGGCGGCCGGGCCATGCCGTCGGCCTGCGTGCCGGTCCGGATCTCGCGGATGCGGTCGACGATGATGTCGAGGGTGGCGGCCATGGCCTGGTGCGTCGGCGCCGGGTCCGAGCCCTCGACGAAATACGGCTCGTAGCCGAAGCCCTGGAACAGCCGCAGCAGCGACTCGTCGGTCATGCGGCCGAGGATGGTCGGGTTGGCGATCTTGTAGCCGTTCAGGTGCAGGATCGGCAGCACCGCGCCGTCGGTCTTCGGGTTCAGGAACTTGTTGGAGTGCCAGGAGGCGGCGAGGGGCCCGGTCTCGGCCTCGCCGTCGCCGATGACGCAGGCGACGATCAGCTCCGGGTTGTCGAAGGCGGCGCCGTAGGCATGGGCCAGGGCGTAGCCCAGCTCGCCGCCCTCATGGATCGACCCCGGCGTCTCCGGCGCGGCATGGCTGGGGATGCCGCCGGGAAAGGAGAACTGCCGGAACAGCCGGTGCATCCCTTCCCGATCCTGCCGGATCTCCGGATAGATCTCGGAATAGATGCCTTCGAGATAGGTGTTGGCGACCACCGCCGGCCCGCCATGGCCGGGGCCGCAGATGAAGATCATGTCGAGATCGTCGCGGGCGATCACCCGGTTGAGATGGGCGTAGATGAAGTTCAGCCCGGGCGTCGTGCCCCAATGGCCGAGCAGCCTGGGCTTGATGTGCCCGATCGCCAGCGGCTGCTCCAGCAGCGGATTGTCGAGCAGGTAGATCTGCCCGACGGACAGGTAGTTCGCCGCGCGCCAATAGGCGTCGAGCTTGGCGAGGTCCGGATCCTTGATGTCTGGCGACATGCCGAATGTCTCCTCAACGCCGTTGCCGATGGGGGTGACGGGTTTCGGTGTGCGCCGGCGCTCCTGCTCCGCCGACGAGGACTGG
The DNA here is from genome assembly GCF_052113205.1 of Inquilinus sp. YAF38. Taxonomy (NCBI): domain Bacteria; kingdom Pseudomonadati; phylum Pseudomonadota; class Alphaproteobacteria; order Rhodospirillales; family Rhodospirillaceae; genus Inquilinus; species Inquilinus sp. YAF38. The sequence continues at coordinate 127,935 of NZ_JBFRCU010000007.1, forward strand.
GCTCCGTCGCAATGCTCAGCCCGCCGCGCCGGATTGTCCGCGGCGCAGCAGCAGCGCGACCGGGACCATCAGCATGGCCACGATCGCGAGCGCCTGGAACACGTCAATATAGGACAGCAGCGTGGCCTGGTCCTGGACCAATTGGCCGATCCAGTCGAAGGCCTGCTGCCGCGCCGTCGCCTCGGCCGCGCCCTGGGCCATGAAATGCGCGGTGGCCTGGTCCAGTCCGAGCTGATAGGGCAGGGCCGAGGGCGAGGCATGGCCGGCGAGATAGCTCTGGTGCACCTGGGCATTCCGGGCCAGGAGCGTGGTCGACAGCGACACGCCGATCGAGCCGCCGAGATTGCGCGCCACGTTGATCAGCGCCGCCGCCTGGCCGGTCTTGTCGGGCGGCAGGTCGGCATAGGACGCGGTGGTGATCGGCAAGAACAGGAAGGGCAGGCCGATCATCTGGAACACCCGCGACCAGGCGAAATAGCTGAAATCCGCGTCGGGCGAGAGGGTGGTGAAGTGCCACATCGCCAGCGCCACCACCGCCATCCCGCCCATGATCAGATATTTCGGCGACACCAGGTTGGTGAGGCGGGAGGAGATCGGCATCAGCACGAACATCACCAGCCCGCCCGGCATCAGCGCCAGCCCGGCCCAGGTGGCGGTGTAGCCGTACTGCTCCTGCAGCAGCTGCGGCAGGATCTGGGTCGAGCTGTAGAGGATGGCGCCCACCGCCAGCATCACCAGGCAGGTGGTGCCGAACTGGCGGCGCAGCACCAGCCGGATGTCGACGATCGGGTCCTTGCGCGACAGCTCCCACGGCACCAGCAGGACCAGCGACAGCAAGGAGATCATGGCGAAGGTGACGATGAAGCCGGAGTCGAACCAGTCCTCGCGCTGGCCCTTGTCGAGCATGACCTCGAGGCAGCCGAGCCACAGCACGACCAGCACCAGCCCGATCCAGTCGACCTTCAGCCCGCCGGCCAGGGCCTTCCGGCGCTCCTGCTTCAGCACGTCCGGCTCGACCAGCAGCCACTGCACCAGGGCCAGCGAGGCGATGCCCATCGGCACGTTGATCAGGAAGATCCAGTGCCAGGAATAGTTGTCGGTGATCCAGCCGCCGATGGTCGGCCCGAAGGTCGGGGCGACGATTACGGCGATGGCGTAGATGCCGAAGGCCTGGGCCCGCTTCTCCGGCGGGAAGCTGTCGGCCAGGATCGACTGCTCGCTCGGCGCCAGCCCGCCGCCGCCGAGCCCCTGCAGCACCCGGCAGACGATCAGCATCTCCAGGCTGGTCGCCATGCCGCACAGCAGCGAGCTGACGGTGAACAGGGCGACGCAGATCATGTAGAACCGCTTGCGCCCGACCACGCCGGACAGCCAGCCGCTGATCGGCAGCACCACGGCGTTGGCGACGAGATAGCTGGTGATCACCCAGGTGCTCTCGTCCTGGCCGGCGGCGAGGCCGCCGGCGATGTGGCGCAGCGCGACATTGGCGATCGAGGTGTCGAGCACCTCCATGAAGGTGGCAATCGAGACCACGCCGGCGATCAGCCATGGGTTGCGGCTGCCGGCGGCGGAGCGGCTGCCGGCAGCCTCGGCCGCGGCGGTCATCGCACCGTCACGGTCGGCACCACCGACATGCCGGGGCCCAGCGGCAGGTCCGGCGGCTGGTCGAACACGATCTTCACCGGCACCCGCTGCACCACCTTGACGTAGTTGCCGGTGGCGTTCTCGGCCGGCAGCAGGGCGAAGGCGGTGCCGCTGCCGAATTGCTGGCTGTCGACATGGCCCGGGAAGTCGCGGCCGGGATAGGCGTCGATCGAGATCGAGACCGGCTGGCCCGCGCGCATGAGGTCAAGCTGAGTCTCCTTGAAATTCGCGGTGATCCAGATCTCGCGCGGCACCAGCATCATCAGGCTCTGGCCCGGCGAGGCATAGGCCCCCCGCGCGGACGACAGATTGGCGACGCGGCCGGCGACGGGTGCCGTCAGCACGGTCCGGTCCTGGTTCGCCTGGGCCTGCTGCAGCGAGGCCTGCGCCTGCTCCAGCTCGGCCCTCGCGCTCTGCGCCTGGGCCTGCAGCACACCGAGTTGTTTGTCCGCGGCGGTCAGCGACGCCTGGGCACCGTCGAACTCGGCTTGCCGCTGCCGCAGATCCGTCGATGCCTGGTCCGCCCGTTGCTGGGTGCCGGCGGCGGTCTTCACCAAATCCTGGGCCCGCTTGTTCTCGTCCTCGGCGAATTGCAGCGCGGCCTGGGCGGCGGTGACCTGCAGCCGGGACTGGTCGACCTTCGCCTTCTGCGCTTCGATCTGGGCCGCCACGTCCGCGATGTTGGCCTGCGCCTGGTCCACCTTGGCGCGGGCCTGGGCCAGGGCGGCGGCATAGTCGCGGTCGTCGATCCGGGCCAGCACGGCGCCGGCCTCGACCAGCTGGTTGTCGGTCACCGGCACATCGACGACGGCGCCGCTGACCTGCGGGCTGACCGACACGGTGCGGGCGTCGATGAAGGCGTCGTCGGTGCTCTCGTAATTGCGGGCATGCAGCCACCACGCGACGGCGCCCGCCAGCAGCACCACCGCCGCGACCGAGCCGATCAGCACCGCCCTTCCATGCCGGGCGAGGAAGCCGCGGCGGTCCCCGGGCTCGGCCGGCTTGCGGTCCTCCGCCGCCGGCGTTTCGGCGCGTGCTGCATCGTCTGGAGTCATGGCTTGCCCCCGCGATCGGTCCCGATCGGTGCGTGGTCCTGCCCTAGCAACAGGAGGGGCCGCCGGTCTGGCTCAACCTGCGACGAATTTTCCCTGGACCGCCCGCCGGAACGGCCTTTTGGCGGCGGCTGTTGCCCAGGCGAACCCCAAACGCAGGAGAAGCGAGATGGCCCGCCCCACCGCCGGCGATGTCTTGGTTGAAACCCTGATCGATTGGGGCGTCGACACGATCTTCGGCATCCCCGGCGACGGCATCAACGGCGTGATCGAGGCGCTGCGGATTCGGCAGGACAAGATCCGCTTCATCCAGGTGCGGCACGAGGAAGCCGCCGCTTTCGCCGCCTGCGCCTACGCCAAATGGACCGGGAAGCTGGGCGTCTGCCTCGCCACCTCCGGCCCCGGCGGCATCCATCTGCTGAACGGGCTGTACGACGCCAAGCTGGACGGCCAGCCGGTGCTGGCGATCACCGGGCTGCAGTTTCACGACCTGGTGCACACCTTCACCCAGCAGGATGTCGAGCTGGACAAGCTGTTCGCCGACGTCGCGGCCTACAATGTCCGGATCATGGGGCCGAACCATGTCGAGAACGCGGTCGATCTGGCCTGTCGGACGGCTCTGGCCCGCCGCGCGGTGGCCCATGTGACCATCCCGGTCGACATGCAGTCGCAGCCGGTCGAGGCGCGGACGCGGTCGGAGCGCAACGTGCCCGGCCATGTCTCCGACGTCATGGCCCCGCCGGCCCAGATGCCGGGCGAGGACCAGATCGCACGGGCCGCCGCGATCCTGAATTCCGGGAAGAAGACCGCGATCCTGGCCGGCCGCGGCGCGCTCGGCGCCCGCGAGGTGCTGGAGGCGGCGGCCGAGCGGCTGGGCGCGCCGGTGATCAAGCCGCTGCTCGGCAAGGGCGCGCTGCCGGACGACAGCCCGTATTCGACCGGCGGCATCGGCCTGCTCGGCACCCTGCCGTCGCAGGAGGCGCTGGAGGAATGCGACACGCTGCTGATCGTCGGCAGCGCCTTCCCCTATATCGAATACTACCCGAAGCCGGGGCAGGCGCGGGCGGTGCAGATCGATCTCGACCCGCAGCGCATCGGCCTGCGGCACCCGGTCGAAGCCGGCCTGGTGGGCGATGCGCGCAAGGTGCTGGAGGCGCTGCTGCCCCGGCTGCAGCATCGCGACGACCGCTCCTTCCTGACGCAGGCGCAGAAGGGAATGAAGGAGTGGAACGCGCTGATGGTCGAGCGCGGCACCCGGCAGGACAAGCCGATGAAGCCGCAGGTGGTGGCGCATGAGCTGGACCAGCTGCTGCGCCACGACGCCATCGTCGCCACCGATTCCGGCACCATCACCACCTGGGCGGCGCGGCACCTGACGATGCGGGACGGGATGATGTTCTCCTGCTCCGGCAACCTCGCCTCGATGGCCTGCGGGCTGCCTTACGCGATCGCCGCGGCGGTGGCCTATCCGGACCGGCAGGTGGTGTGCTTCATCGGCGATGGCGGCATGGCCATGCTGCTCGGTGAACTGGCCACCTGCGTGAAGTACAACCTCAACATCAAGATCGTGGTGATCAAGAACAACGCCCTGGGCCAGATCAAATGGGAGCAGATGGTGTTCCTGGGCAACCCGGAATATGTCTGCGAGCTGCAGCCGATCGACTTCGCCGCGGTGGCGCGCGGCTTCGGCGTCGCCGCCTGGTCGGTGGACGACCCGGCCCAATGCGGCGAGGTGCTGCGCGAGGCTTTGGCGGCGCCTGGCCCGGCCCTGGTCGAGGCGGTGGTTGACCCGCATGAGCCGCCGATGCCGGCCAAGGCGACGCTGAAGCAGGCGGCGCACCTGGCGGAGGCGCTGGCGCGCGGCACGCCGGCCCGGCGCAAGATCGCCCTGACCGTCGCCTCCGACACGGTGCGCGAGCTGGTCTAGGGGCCGCCCCGATGTTCGAGGGTTTCGCGCTCGAGAGGATCGAGCTGCCGGAGGCCACGCTGCGGGTGCGGCATGGCGGGTCCGGGTCCCCGGTGCTGTTGCTGCACGGCCATCCCCGCACCCATGCGACCTGGCATCGCGTGGCGCCGCTGCTGGCCGCGGACCACACAGTGGTCTGCCCGGACCTGCGCGGCTTCGGCCGATCCACCAAGCCGGCCGACACGCCGGACCATGCCGGCTCCTCCAAGCGCGCCAAGGCACGGGACTGCATCGCGCTGATGCAGCGGCTGGGCTTCGAGCGTTTCGCCATCGTCGGCCATGACCGCGGCGCCTACACCGCCTTCCGCGCCGCCATGGACCATCCGGACCGGATCAGCCACCTCGCGGTGTTCGACGCGGTGCCGATCCTGGAGGCGCTGGAGCGCTGTGACGCGCGCTTCGCCAGGGCCTGGTGGCACTGGTTCTTCTTCGGCCAGAAGGGCAAGCCGGAGCGCGCCATCCTGGCCGACCCGGACGCCTGGTACGGCGCCACCGCCGAGCAGATGGGGGCCGAGGCCTATGCCGATTATCGCGAGGCGATCCACGACCCGGAGACGGTCCACGGCATGATCGAGGATTATCGTGCCGGGCTGGGCATCGACCGCGAGCACGACGCCGAGGACCGTCGCGCCGGGCGGCGGATCGAATGTCCGGCCTTGGCTCTTTGGGCCCTGCGCGACGATCTCGAAGAGCTCTATGGCGATGTGCTGGCGGTCTGGCGGCCCTGGGCGAGGGACCTGACCGGCCATGGCCTCGACTGCGGCCACCACATGGCGGAGGAGGCGCCGCAGGCCTTGGCCGACGCGCTGCGGAGATTTCTGAAGCCCTGACCGCGGCTATTTCTGCCGCGGTTCCCGCAGCGCGGCGCCGGCGGCGACCTGCCGGCCCTCGCGCTGGGCCAGGACCGCCTCCAGCAGGGTGCGGGCGGCGTTGCACACCTCCTCCTGGATCGCCGCATCTTCGTCCAGGGCGGCATGGCTGGTGGCATAGGGTTCCCAATAGCCGATGTAGCGGTCGACTTCCGCCAGCGACCCGGCGGGGATGAGATGCATGGAGGTCAGCCAGTCCGCCAGGCTGCGGCGGACGCCCTCCGCACCCTCGACATCGCCATGCACCACGACCGAGAAGTGGCGGCCCGCCAGATGCCTGGGATAGTCCCAGCCCGCCATCTCCATCTCCTTCGCCCGCCTGGCGTCCTTGCCCTGGGTCGAGGTCGGATCCGGGTTGCCACCGTCGGCGCAGACCAGCCGGTCCATCATCAGCTTCACCGGCGAGGTGACCTGGTACCAGTTCACCGGGGTCAAGATCATGACGCCATGCGCCGCGACCCAGAGCGGGTAGATCTCGTTCATCCAGTCATGGACCTGGCCGAGCGAATGGTTCGGATAACAGGAGCATGGCCAGTGGCAGAGGGCGGGGGAGGTCGAGAAGCACGCCTTGCAGGGGTGGATGTGCCGCCCGTATTCGGAGCCCAGCCGGCTGAGGTCCAGCACATCCGCCTCGATTCCGTCCACGGCGGCGAAGACCTCCCGGGCCAGCTCGGTCAGCCGGAAGGTCTTCGACATCTCGCTGGGGCAGGTGTGCTCGCTGCGCGACGAGCCGCAGACCAGCAGGATCCGGGCCGGCAGCGCCGGGTCGCCGTGCCGGCGCTCCGCCTCGCGGATCGCCTCGCGGGCGGCGATCCAGTCGACCGACAGGTCGTAATCCGGATCGGCGAAGCCGGGACCGGCTTTCCGCGTGTGCGGGCTCTTCCGGGAATGGCTGTAGGCGTCCCAGGCAGCATCGGCGATCCGGCCGAGCTCGGCCAGCAGCGGGCCGTAGGCGGGGTCCTGGAACTGGCCGAGAAACCGCCGGCGGAACTCCGGTTCGGCCAGACGGGGGCTGGGTGTGCCCTTGCGCGGTTCGAGATCGGTCACGGCGGCTCCTGCGGCAGCGATGGGCCTGTCCGGAATGACGATGCGCCGCGGGGTCGAGTTCCCTCGAACCAACCGGCACGGCGGGCTCCAAACCAGTCGGAACCGCCTTTCTGTTGAGCCTGTTCGCCAGTGAAAGGCATCCAGGAGGAACGATATGGACGATCTCGAGCAGCGGATCCGCGCGCACGCGCATCGCATCTGGATCGAGGAAGGCCGCCCTTCCGGGCGGGAGGATGCGCATTGGGAGATGGCGCGGGAGCTGGTCGCGATCGAGGACAACCAGCGCAACGCCACCAAGCCGAACCCGGTCGCGACGGAGGGCGAGGAGGCCATTCACCCCGAGCCGGTCGAGCCGATCGAGGCCGTGGAGTCGCTCGGCGACCTGCCCGGCCGGACCGACCAGGCTGAACGCCCGGACTACCCGCAGCGGAAGCGCAAGCGCGCCCGCTGATCTGCAGAAGGAGGAGGAGGCCCGCTTATGGCGCACCCGACAGCCGACCCCACGATCAGCCCGCAGGACCGGGCATGGCTCGTGGCCGCCCATGATCCCGCGGTCACCCTCTACGTTGCCACCGAGCCGGTGCAGCGCGCAGCAGGTGGCCTCGGGGCGAAGCGACGGAACCTGAAGCACATGCTGCAGGAGCGGCTGCAGGCCGCCGATCTCGCACCGGATCAGCGCCAGGCGCTGCTGGCTGCGGGCGAAGAGGCCCTGTCCACCGCCGATTTCCCTTCGCTCGACCCCGGCTTCGCGCTGTTCCTGGCGGAGGATCGCGTCCACGCACTGCCGCTGGACGAGGCGCCGCCGGAGGATATGAGCGCGGTCGGACATCGCTTCCTGCTACGCCCGATCCTCGACCGCTTCGGCGCGGCCGACCATTTCCACATCCTGGCGATCAGCGCCGGCGGCACCCGCCTGTTCGAGGCGACGCGCGAGACGTGCCGCGACATCACGCCGCCGGATCTGCCGCGCTCCCTCGACCAGGTGGCGGCGGAGACCGATGTCGAGGCCACGAAGCAGGCCAATGCGGCCGGGCACGGCGGTGCCGGCGAGGCCGCCTCCGCGGCCCGGCACAGCTATGAGAGCCCGGCGGAGCTGCACGCGACCCAGCTCGTCGATTTCGTGCGCCGCTCGGTCAAGGCGGTGCGGCGCCGGCTGGCCGGCGACCCGGCGCCGGTCGTCCTGGTCGCCGAGCCGGATCTGGCCGGCCATGTCCGCAACGTGGGTGACTGGCCGGAGCTGTTGCCCGATTTCGTGAACCGTCATCCTGCGCGGATGGATGACCAGGAGCTGCATGACGCCGCCCTGGCCGTTCTGCCGCCTGAGGACGCGAAGGCGGAACCGGTGCTGGACCGCATCAAGGCCCGGCTGGGAACGGCAGAGCCCACGGTGGCGATCAGGCTGGAGGAGATCCTGGCCGCCGCGCGCGATGGCCGGGTGGACTCGCTGCTGATCGCCGCGGACGAGACGATCTGGGGCCATTTCGACGAGGGCAGGGGCATCGCCGCGGCGCGCGGCACCCCGAACGGCGAGGAGGACCTGCTGAACCTGGCGGCCGTGATGACGCTGGCGACCGGCGGCACCGCCTTCAGCCTGCCGCGGGACAAGCTGCCGCGCTCGGTGCCGGCCGCGGCTGCGCTGCGCTACTGAGGCAGCGGGCGGAGCGGCGGCGCGACCAGACTCTGATCAGGAGACATGCCATGACCACGATGCGATGCGTCCGGATCCACGGCTTCGGCGGCCCCGAGGCGCTGTCGCTCGAGGAGGTGGCCATGCCGCATCCGGCGGGAGGCGAGGTGCTGGTGCGGGTGCACGCCGCCAGCGTCAACCCGGTCGACGCCAAGATCCGCTCCGGCCGCTATCCGCGGGTGCAGGCCGACCAGCTGCCGCTGACCCTGGGCCGGGATGTGGCCGGCGAGGTGGTGGAAAGTGGCGGCGGCACCGGGCTGCCCATGGTCGGCACCGCGGTCCATGCCATGCTCGGCTGGGATCGCGGCGGCTATGCCGACTATGCCGTGGTCAAGGCGGCCGAGCTGGCGCCGCAGCCGGACGGACTGGATGCCGTCGAGGCGGCTGCCGTGCCGCTGGCGGGGCTGACCGCATGGCAGGGGCTGTTCGACCATGGCGGCCTGCAGGCGGGCCAGCGGGTCCTGATCCATGGCGGCGCCGGCGGCGTCGGCCACTTCGCGGTCCAGTTCGCCAAGGCGCGCGGTGCCTTCGTCGCCACCACCGTCTCGGGCGACGACCTCGCCTTCGCCCATGAGCTCGGCGCCGACCAGGCCGTCGACTACGAAGCCGACCGGTTCGAGGAGATGGTGCAGCCGGTCGACGTCGTGTTCGACCTGGTGGGCGGCGAGACCCAGGCGCGCTCCTGGGGCGTGCTGAAGCCCGGCGGCATCCTGGTGTCGACGCTGGGGCCGCCGGACGAGGAACACGCCAAGGCCCACGGCGCCCGCGGCGCCGGCTACATGGCGCAGCCGAACGGCTCGCAGCTGGCCGAGATCGACCGGCTGATCGCCGATGGCAAGGTTCGCCCCGTCATCGGCGCCGTGCTGCGCCTGCCCGAGGCCGCGGTCGCGCATGAGCGGCTGGAGCGGCATCGGGTGCGCGGCAAGCTGGTGCTCGAGGTCGCCGCGACAGACTGACCGACCCGGTGGGTGGAACCGCGCCGCCGCCCGTCCGATTGGTCCTGCATGGCGCCACCGGCGCGGACGCGTCGGACCGCCCAGGCAAATCCGCGGGAACCCATATGGCCAGATCATCCAAGCGTGCCGCTCCGGATCGGGCGAAGATCCACGACCAGACGCTCATTCGCGGCCATGGCGGCGAGCTGCACCAGGTCGCCGAGGGCGAGACCCCGATCCTCACCACAGCCCAGGGCGGGCCGGTCTCGGACGACCAGAACTCGCTGAGAATCGGCGAGCGCGGCCCTACCGCGCTGGAGGACTTCCACTTCCGTGAGAAGATCTTCCACTTCGACCACGAGCGCATCCCGGAGCGCGTGGTCCATGCCCGCGGCTATGGCGCGCATGGATATTTCGAGACCACCGAGGCCCTGACCGACGTCACCCGCGCCGACATTTTCCAGCGGGTGGGTGAGCGCACGCCGGCCTTCGTCCGCTTCTCCACGGTCGCCGGCAGCAAGGGCTCCTTCGACCTGGCGCGCGACGTCCGCGGCTTCGCCGTCAAGCTCTACACCCAGGAGGGCAACTGGGACATCGTCGGCAACAACATCCCGGTGTTCTTCATCCAGGACGCGATCAAGTTCCCGGATGTGATCCATTCGGTGAAGCCTGAGCCCGACCGCGGCTTCCCCCAGGCGCAGTCGGCGCATGACAATTTCTGGGACTTCATCAGCCTGACCCCGGAAAGCATGCACATGATCATGTGGGTCATGTCCGACCGGGCAATCCCGCGCTCCTTCCGCTTCATGGAGGGGTTCGGCGTCCACAGCTTCCGCTTCGTCAACGCCGACGGGAAGTCGACCTTCGTCAAGTTCCACTGGAAGCCGAAGCTCGGGATGCAGTCGGTGGTGTGGAACGAGGCGGTCAAGATCAACGGCGCCGACCCGGACTTCCACCGCCGCGACCTGTGGCAGGCGATCCAGTCGGGCAATTTCCCGGAATGGGAGCTGCGGGTGCAGCTGTTCGACCAGGACTTCGCCGACCGGTTCGACTTCGACATCCTCGACCCGACCAAGCTGATCCCGGAGGAGGTGCTGCCGCCGCGGACGGTCGGGCGGCTGGTGCTGGACCGCATGCCGGAGAATTTCTTTGCCGAGACCGAGCAGGTGGCGTTCATGACCCAGAACGTCCCGCCCGGCGTAGACTTCTCGAACGACCCGCTGCTGCAGGGCCGCAACTTCTCCTATCTCGACACCCAGCTGAAGCGGCTCGGCAGCACCAACTTCACGCATCTGCCGATCAATGCGCCGAAATGCCCGTTCCATCATTTCCAGCAGGACGGGCACATGGCGATGCGGAACCCGGCCGGCCGCGTCAACTACCAGCCCAACTCCTGGGGCGAAGGGCCTCGGGAGTCGCCGGAGAAGGGCTTCCGGTCCTTTCCCGCCGAGGAGGCGGGGCCGAAGCAGCGAATCCGCGCGGAGAGCTTCGCCGACCATTACAGCCAGGCCCGGCAGTTCTACATCAGCCAGACGCCGGTCGAGCAGGCCCACATCGCCGCCGCCCTGACCTTCGAGCTGAGCAAGGTCGAGACCCCTGTCATCCGGGAGCGCCTGGTCGCGCATCTGCTCAACATCGACAACGGCCTGGCCAAGTCGGTGGCGCAGGCTCTGGGCCTGGACGGCCTGCCCAAGCCGGCACCGGCCGCCATCGCTCCGCGCCAGGATCTGGAGCCGTCGCCGGCGCTCAGCATCCTCAAGAACGGGCCGCAGCGCTTCGAGGGCCGCAAGCTCGGCATCCTGGTCACCGACGGCGTCGATGCGGCGATCCTGAACGGGCTGATCAAAGCGCTGAAGCGCGAAAAGGCGGTGCATGAGATCATCGCGCCGAAGGTCGGCGGCGTCACCGCGAGCGACGGCAGCAAGGTCGCCGCGGATCAGATGCTGGCCGGAGCCCCTTCCGTTCTCTATGACGCGGTGGCCTTGCTGCCCTCGGAGGTCGGGATGGCGGCCCTGCTGTCCGATCCGGCCGCGCGCGACTTCGTCGCCGACGCCTTTGCCCATTGCAAGTTCATCGGCCACGTCCCGGCGGCCCGGCCGCTGTTCGACAAGGTGGGGATCGCCGATGGCCTGGACGACGGCGTGATCGAGATCGTCGGCGCCGGGGCCGCGGCGGGCTTCGTCGAAGCGCTCGGCCGTCTGCGGTTCTGGGAGCGCGAGGGCGCGCCGGCCGGCTAGGGGCCGGCGGCGTGTCATCTCCAAGCGTCGGATGGTCGGCCGAATCCAAGCCGGTCGCGGCGCCGCACGAGAAAGCCCCGGTCACGACCAGGCATCGAGAATCAAATCGACCGGGGCGACCTCGATCTGCTGCGAGAAGCGCTCATGGAAGAGCCGGAGCAGATCGTCATGGGTCGTGTCGGAGGTGCTGCAGACCGCGTCCTCCGCCAGCACCAGGCGATAGCCGCGGTCGACCGCGGCGAGGGCGGTCGCCAGCACGCAGATGTCCGTCTCGCCGCCGGACAGGATGAGCGTGTCGATCGCGCCGGCGCGAAGCCGCTCACCAAGCCCAGGGGCGGTAAAGGCGGAATAGCCGTGCTTGTCGAAGACCACGGCCGGCGGCACGAACTCCGCCAGCATCGGCACCAGCTCCAGCAGCCTGGGATCCAGCATCCCGCGCGTCATCTCCGCCCAGCGGGTATAGTAGCGCCGCCAGCTGCCGGGCAGCTCGTCGGGATGGCGGGGCGGCAGGAAACGGGTGAAGATGGTGTGCTGCGGCCGGTGACGGACGAGGCGCCGCACCATGGGCGAGGTCCGCTGCGCCCACGGCACATGCCAGGCGGTCTGCTGCGCGAACAGCTCCTGCATGTCGATGCAGAGATGGACCGTCCTGTCCCCCAGCCGGCCGAACGGCAGCGCTTCGCCGGGTGTCACGACGGCATCGCCGGCGATGGGGCCCGCGAGGGCATCACAGCATGGGGCGGCCGCCGGTCACCGGCAGCAGGGCGCCGGTGATGTAGCTTGCCTCCTGCGACGCCAGCAGGACATAGGCCGGGGCCAGCTCGGCCGGCTGCGCCGCACGGCCCAGCGGGGTGTTGCCGCCGAAGTGTTCAACCTTCTCCGACGGCATGGTCGACGGGATCAGGGGTGTCCACACCGGACCGGGTGCGACGCAGTTCACCCGGATGCCCTTGTCCGCCAGCAGCTGGGCCAGCCCCGCGGTGAAGTTCGCGATCGCCCCTTTGGTCGTGGCATAGGGCAGCAATGTCGGCGACGGCGACTTCGAGTTGATCGACGCGGTGTTGACGATCGAGCCGCCGGGCTTCATGTGCGCTACGGCCGCCTTCGACAGATAGAACTGGCTGTGGATGTTGGTGCGGAAGGTCTTGTCCCACTCCTCGGCGGAGATCTCCTCCAACGTCTCGTGGGTCATCTGATAGGCGGCGTTGTTCACCAGGATGTCCAGGCCGCCCAGCTGCCGCACCGCCTGCTCGACCAGCTCGCGGCAATGGCCCTCGTCGCTGACGTCGCCGGCGATCGTCACCGCCCGTCGGCCGGCCTTCGTCACCCAATCGGCGGTTTCGCGGGCATCCTCATGCTCGTTCAGATACGAGATCAGGACGTCGGCGCCCTCCCGGGCAAAGGCGATCGCCACGGCGCGGCCGATCCCGGAATCTCCGCCGGTGATCAGCGCGACCTTGCCGTCCAGGCGACCGCTGCCACGGTAGCTGTCCTCGCCATGATCGGGGCGCGGATCCATCGCGGATGTCGTGCCCGGCGGCCGCTGCTGCTGTGCCGGCTGAGGCGGCCGCGGACCGGCCGTTTTCGGATCGGTCATGATGGTCTCCGTCGGATGTCCGGACGTCGATAGACTCGATGGGCGCAGGAGATCGCCGTTCCGTGTCGGACAGACCGCTGGACTTCAGAATCTCCTGCAGGGCCGTGACGCGGCGCACGGCCTCGTGGGTATGCTTCGTTCGTGATCGCCCGCGGCGAGCGAGATGTGGCCCGGCATCCGGACGGATCATCGCTCGCCGCAGCGCCGGATCAGGCTGCCTTCCGGTTGAGGCTGCTTTCCGCGAGCCTCGACAGCAGCTGGTCGGTCTTCTTCTCTTCCTGCAGGGTCTGCTCGAGCAGACGCACGGCCTCCGGCATGTTGAGCTTGGCGGCCCAGGCCTTCAGCGTGCCGTAGCGGGAGATCTCGTAGTGCTCGACGGCCTGGGCGCCCGAGAGCAGCCCGGCATCGAGCGCGGAGGTGTTCTTG